>NZ_JBHSRF010000025.1:0-101714 GCF_042658925.1 Sphaerisporangium aureirubrum | reverse complement strand
GGGGGTGGGAGTCGGCGTAGGCGTGGGGGTGGGGGTCGGGGTGGGAGTCGGCGTAGGCGTGGGGGTGGGAGTCGGCGTGGGGGTCGGCGTCGGAGTCGGCGTGGGGGTGGTTCCGGACTTTTCGGCGGTCCAGGCGGCCACCCAGGCGAGCACCGCGTTCCAGTTGACCGCCACCTCGTTCACCGACCACGCGTCGATGTCGTCCAGGTAGCACTTCTGCGGACGGCACCCGCTGAGCCGCTGCTGGGCCACCGGGTCCTGCAAACCGCTGTTCGGGCCGCCCGCGAGGGCCCCGGGCGGCGCGATGGGCAGGGAGGAGTTCAGCTGGTTGGCCCAGAAGCGGTGGTGGACGTTGCGGGAGGGCTTGTCGCCGTACCCGGTCACGTAGGACTGCCCGAGCGGGTTGCGCCCGAACTCGTACGCCATCGTCTCGAACACCCCGCTGCGGAAGCGCTCCTGCTGGGTGAAGTCGTACGCGAGCGCGAGCAGCACCGCGTTGTTGAGGATCAGGTTGTTGGAGCCCCAGATGTACCCGCCGCCCGTCGGCGCGAACGGCACCGGGTACCCCTGGCCGCCCATCACGCTCAGAAGGTCCCCCGCGTTGGCGACGAACCGGTCACGCAGCTGCTGCCCGATGGTCGACGTCAGCCCGTTGGGGACGAGCGCGAGGGTGATGTCGCCGAGCGACCCGACCTCCCCCCACTGCGCGCCCTCCCTGGTGAAGCTGCGGCCGTAGTAGAGGGAGGACCCGGTGAGGTCGGTCCGGTACGCCTGCTTGCCCGTGGTGGCGAACAGCTCGGCCGCGGCCCAGTAGAACTCGTCGGTGACCTTGTTGTCCACGTACGACCCGCCGCCCTGGTCGTCGGTGGTCGGCGCGAACACCGACGGGTTGGCCTTGGCCGCGGTGTACGCCTTCTCCGCCGCGGTGAGGCAGCGGGTGGCGAAGGCCGCGTCGATGGTCGCCCAGAGGCGCGCGCACTGGGCGCCCACCGCGGCGAGGTTGAGCGTCGCGGCGGTGCTGGGCGCCGACAGCAGCCGGGGCTGGGAGTCCTGGTCCGGCCGGGTCGGCAGGCTGGTCCACGCCTGGTCGTGCATCTTGTGGTGGGCCATGCCCGCCTGAGGGCGGCCGTCCGGCACCTGCATCTTCAGGATGAAGTCGATCTCCCAGCGCGCCTCGTCGAGCACGTCGGGCACGCCGTTGGCCCGCTCCGGGATGGCCATGGTGCCGTCGCCGAACGCCGTGAGGCTCGCCCCCGGCGCGTACTTGGCCCGCTCGTAGATCGAGGCGAGCTGCCAGGCGGACATGCCGCCGTTGATGACGTACTTGCCGTGGTCGCCCGCGTCGTACCAGCCGCCGCGCACGTCCAGGGAGTACCCGCAGCTCGTCCGGCAGGGCACGCTGTTGTCGCCGCGGTTGGGCGACACGTTGAGGTGGCCGGCGGGCCGGGCGTACTGGTTCCCCACGTACTGCGCGTCGATGGCGATGCCACTGCGCTGGTGGTAGAAGAACGCCAGCGCGTCGAACGGCAGCCTCTTCCAGGCCGTGGTGCCGATGTCGAACGGCTGGCTCGCCTCGTTGCCGACGGTGAGCACGTAGTTGGTGCCCGAGCCGGCGTACGACGAGAAGTCGATCTTGTGGACGTTGTCCCCCGACGGCGCGTCCTGGCCGAAGACGGTCGTGGTGCCGCTCGCCACCACCTGGTCGGCGCCGTCGAGCAGGTTCCAGGTCAGCGGCGAGCCCGTACCGCTGACCACGGTCGCCTGCTTGGCCACGCCCGGCGCGTACGCGACCTGGTTGACCTTGATGTTCTGGCCGAGCGGCGGGCGTACGACGGCGTGGGCCGCGCCCGCCATGCTCCCGGCGGCGAAGGACGCCACGGCGACGGCCAGCGCCAGGGACAGCGCCGTCCAGGGCCGGCGTGCCCACCTCGATGTCATCACTTCTCCGACCTCCGGTGGTTTGGGGTGCGTGGCCCGAATCATGGGGGCGGGTGCCGCCGGAGAACACCCCGCGCGCGGCGGTGCGGACGTTTCCGCAGCTCGGCGCCGATCATCGGACGAATGCTTCTGTATATTTCACGAACCATTCGTTCGGGTGCGTACACTCTCGCCTGTGACGGGTAGTCAGACCGGGCCGCGTCGTCGCCAAGAGATCACGGTCGCTCGCATCGCCGAGCTGGCCGGGGTCTCCGCCCCCACGGTCTCCAAGGTGATCAACGGGCATCCCGGCGTGTCGACCGCCACCCGCCGCCGCGTGGAAGACCTGATCAGGCAGCACGGCTGGCACCGGCGTCCGGTCAGCGCCGAGCCCACCGCCATGGTGGAGGTGCTCTTCCAGGCCCTGGACAGCCTGTGGGCCCTGGAGATCATCCGTGGCGTCGAGCGGGTCGTGCAGTCGTACGGCATGACGGTGGCGCTCACCGACATGCACGGGCGGCACTCCCCGCACTCCGAGTGGATCGACCAGGTGCTCGCCCGCCGCCCCGCCGGAGTGATCGCCGTGTCCGCCGATCTCGGCGACTGGGAGCACGAGCGGCTCGCCAGCCGGGCCATCCCGCTGATCGCCCTCGACCCGTACGGCGAGCCGCACCACCGCGTGCCCTCGGTCGGGGCGACGAACTGGAACGGCGGCCTGTCGGCCACCCGCCACCTGCTGGAACTCGGGCACCGCCGGATCGCCATGATCAACGGCCCGGGGGACCTGATGTGCTGCCGCGCCCGTCAGGACGGCTACCGCGCGGCCATGGACGCGGCCGGCGTGCCGGTCGACCCCCGCTTCCTGTGCACCGGAGGCCTCTACGTCGAGCCCGCCCGCGCCGAGGCCGAGGCCCTGCTCGCCCTGCCCGGCCGGCCCACCGCGATCTTCGCGGCCAACGACCTGCAGGCCCTCGGCGTCTACCAGGCCGCCCTGCGCGCCGGGCTGAGCGTCCCCGGCGACCTGAGCATCGTGGGCTTCGACGACCTGCCGCTCGCCCAGTGGGCCGACCCGCCGATGACCACGGTGCACCAGCCCCTGGCGAAGATGGGCGCCACCGCCGCCGAGCTGGTGATGACCCTCGCCGCCGGCGGCGCGCCCTCCCACCACCGCATCGAGCTCGCCACCAGCCTGACGCTCCGCGCCAGCACCGCGCCGCCGTCCTGACCCGTCACGTCCCCCGATCCCGGCCTCGGCGATCTCCTCGCCCGGCGGGCGGGCCCGTGCAGGGAATACTCCACCCCGGTTGCTAAGTTACCCTGAGTCGCTCAGGTTTTCTTAGTTATCTCTCGGCCGGTGACGGGGGCCGCCCCCCGTGACCGGCAGGCAAGGAGTTCAGATATGGCCAAGCTCCAGATCATCCTGGCGAGCACCCGTCCCGGCCGCGTCGGCCTGCCCGTCACCCGCTGGATCGAGGAGGCGGCCGGTACGCACGGCGGTTTCGAGGAGATCGAAGTGGTCGACCTCGCCGAGCTGGGCCTGCCGTTCATGGACGAGCCGCACCACCCCCGGCTGCGGACCTACACCCACCAGCACACCAAGGACTGGAGCGCCAAGGTCGCCGGGGCGGACGCGTTCGTGTTCGTCATGCCGGAGTACAACTACGGCTACAGCGCTCCCCTGAAGAACGCCATCGACTTCCTGCACCACGAGTGGGCGTACAAGCCGGTCGGCCTGGTCAGCTACGGCGGCATCTCCGCGGGCACCCGCGCGGCCCAGATGATCAAGCAGGTGGTCACCACCCTCCGCATGACCCCCGTGTTCGAGGCCGTCTCCGTGCCCTTCGTCCACCAGTTCATCGCCGAGGACGGTAGCCTCTCCCCCAACGACGTCATGATCTCCTCCGCGAAGGCCATGTTCGACGAGTTGAAGCGCGTGAGCGACGCCCTCCGCCCCCTCCGCGGCACGCACCAGCCCACCTGAGGACCGAAAGACCCCCTATGTCCGAGATTCACGAGGTCTGCGCCCGCTTCCACGTCGCGATCGAGCTGGTCGGCGCCCGCTGGACCGGCGCCATCCTGCGCGCCGTCTTCACCGGCTCGCACCGCTTCGCCCAGATCAAGGAAGCCATCCCCGGCGTGAGCGACACCATGCTCGCCTCCCGCCTCCGCACCCTCGAATCCGAATCCCTCATCACGCGCACCGTCCTGCCCACCACCCCGGTCCAGGTCGAGTACCACCTCACGGAAAAGGGCCTCGACCTGGCCCCCGTCCTGGACGCCCTCATCACCTGGTCCCACAAGTGGATCCCCCTGCCCGCCGGAGCCGCTCCCGAGGACTGACGCGCCACGACGGATCTCGTTGTACGAATGGACCGTGACCGCACGCTACGACGGCCATGCCGAGTGGTACGACGACTTCAACGGCCCCTTCGCCGCCGCGAACGCCGCCCGGACAGCCGATCTGCTCGGCCCCGGGGAGGGCCTGTGCCTCGACATCGGCTGCGGCACCGGCCTGTACCTCGACGCCATCCGATCCACCGGCCGCACCGTCGTCGGCGTCGACCGCTCGGCCGACCAGCTGCGTCTGGCCCGCCGCAGGGACCGTGCCCCCCTCGTCCAGGCCGACGCGACGACGCTCCCGTTCGCCACGGGCGCGTTCGCCGCCGTCACCGCGCTCTGGGTCTCCACCGACGTCGGCGACTTCGCCGGCCTGGTGCGGGAGGCGGCCCGGGTGCTGCTCCCCGGCGGCCTGCTGCTGTTCTACGGTGTGCACCCCTGCTTCAACGGCCCGCACGTCGAGCGCCGCCAGGACGGCGCCGTGGTCGTCCATCCCACGTACCGGACCGGGGGCTGGCACGAGCGCGCGCCGTGGTGGCCCGAGGGCAGCGTCCGGGACCGGGTGGGCATGAGCCACGTGCCGCTGCCCGACCTGATCAACGCGTTCGTCGACGCCGGCCTGAGCATCGACCGGGTGTCCGAGCCGCACGACAGCCCCATCCCACCGGCCCTGGTGATAAAGGCGTTCCGCTGAGGGACGTCCGGCGCCGATGAGTGTTCTCGCGGTGACCTTTCGGGGTCGGGAGGAGATACGCTTTCTGGACCGGGAGCCGGAGCGGACGGTGTTTCGTGGGTCCGGTCGGCTACCGGGATCGGTCACATGAGTCCACCGGGTCATCGGAGATGCGGATGCCATTCGGGCATGACATGGCGTGCTCCCTAGCCGCCGTCGCCGACCTGATCAACACCGCCCCCGAGACCTCGTCGGACGGCACCGACGCCCTCGTCACCCTGGACGACCTGGAGGCCTACGTCCGCCGCCACAAGGTGAGCGGCGTGGCCGAGGTCCACCCCGCCGACCTGGACCAGGTCCGGAGCCTGCGGAGCACCTTCTACTCGATCTTCACCTCCCCCGGCCCCGCCGCGGCCGTGGACCGCGTCAACCTCCACCTGAGCCGCACCCGCATCACCGCCCGCCTGACCGAACACGACGGCTACCCCCTCCACGTCCACTACTTCGGCCCCGGCGCCTCTTTGGTGGAACACCTGGCCGCCGACTGCGGCGTGGCCCTGGCCCACCTGCTGGTCCAGGGCGAATGGGAACGCCTCCGCACCTGCACAGCCCCCGACTGCGCGAAGGTCTTCGTAGACGAGTCCCGCAACCGCTCCCGCGTCTACTGCGACAGCCGCACCTGCGGCAACCGCATGCACGTCGCCGCCTACCGCGCCCGCCGCCGCACCTAACCCCCCACCCCCACCGCCGCACCTAACGCCCCACCCCCGCCGCCGCACCTAACGCCCCACGACCGCCGCCGCCCCTGACCCCCCTCGCCCAGCACCACGCCTGCCCCCCACGACCGGCACCACGCCTGAGGCCCCCACGACCGCCATGGGGAACGCCTCCCCTGCACCGCCCCCGACTGCGCGAAGGTCTTCGTGGACGAGTCCCGCAACCGCTCCCGCGTCTACTGCGACAGCCGCACCTGCGGCAACCGCATGCACGTCGCCGCCTACCGCGCCCGCCGCCGCGCCTAGCGCCCCACGCCCGGCACCACGCCTGACCCCCAACGCCCGCCGCCGCGCCTGAAGCCCCCACGCCGGCACCGCGCCTGCCCCCCCACGACCGGCACCGGCCGCCCTCCGCGGCACCGGCATGGGTCACGCCGCCGGGCGCGGGGGTGACCGTCGCCGGTTGTTCTCCCTAGCCGTAGGTCGGGTGCTGCGGCCAGCCGGCCGGGGAGTCCTCCCAGTCCTGCATGCGGCCGTAAGGGGTCAGGTCGAAGATGCTGTTGGTGAAGACCAGGCGGTCCACGCCGCGGGAGGTGGTGTTGTAGGTGCGGTAGACGTGGTCGCCGTCGCGGAGGAAGACGGAGAGCATGAAGCCGCCACCGGCACCGGAGTCCTCGGCGAAGGTCGTCCCACGGGAGGACACGAACGGAAGCGTCCAGCCCTTCTTCGCCTTGTACTCCTCGATCTGGGCCAGCGGCATGTTGGAGACGGTCACCCAGGTGATACCCCGGTCCGCGAACGCGGGCAGGGCGGTCGGGGGGACGTTGTCGGTGAACGCCGTGCAGCCGGGGCAGTAGTGGTCCGGGCCGTTGTCCATGAACTGGTAGACGACCAGCTCGTCACGACCCTCGAAGAGGTCGAGCAGGGTCTTCGGCCCGCTGGGGGTGTCGAAGACGTAGTCATGGCCGAACTCGACCATGGGCAGCCGCCGGCGCCGGGCGGCCAGCGCGTCCTGAGCACGGGTGGCTTCCTTCTCGGCCTTGAGCAACTCGTCCCGCGCCTGCTGCCATTCCCCTGCCGAAACGATCTTAGGTTTCTCCATGCGGCCATTGTTGCGGCGAGGACCGACAAAAAGCGTCAGTGACCTCAGGTTGGAGGATCGCCAGGTATTCGTGATCCTCGTGAAGAAGCTCACATAGACCAGGTCGAGGCCGGGGGTGAACGCGGCCACCCCCGGAGATCTTCCCCAGGGTCAGCCCGGTGCCGGTCAGCAGTAGCAGCCCGGCCGACGCCGCGGCGCCCGCTCTCAGCCCTCCGTCCGCCCAGCCACGCCCCCCGCACGCCCCATCGCCCGCAGGTGAGTCGTACTTCTATCCGTCGCCGCCTCATTACGGAAACCCCGACGTGTGTGCTCGTCGCTGAAACGGTCCTCGCAAAGAACGCGCTTCGCGCGAAGCCGCAAGGGCTGTTCCTATGCGGGGGACACCCCCGCACCCCCGAGCCTGCCAGGCGCACCGTACTCCACCGTGATGCGTTGCAGCCACGCCCCCAGACCCACTCCGGTCCACGCCCCCAGGTCCACTCCGGTCATGGCGGACACCCCGACGTGTGTGCTCGTCGGTGAAACGGTCCTCGCAAAGGACGCGCTTCGCGCGAACGGCGCAAGGGCTGTTCCCATGCGGGGGACACCCCCGCACCCCCGAGCCTGCCGGGCGCACCGTGCTCCACCGTGATGCGTTGCGGTGCACGCCCCCAGATCCACTGCGGTCCACGCCCCCGGCGTACAGTCCCCGGTTCTCGTCGCCCCATTGGGGGTCTGTGCAGCGGCGCCGAGGCAGCGGGACGTGGTACGGCGAATCCGGCGCCGTGCTACGGCGGCGAACCAGCCCTCCAGCCAGCGGTCCTTCCCCGCGACAGCCTCCGGGACGACCACAGCACAGGAATCAACAAGATCAAGACCCGTACAACCTGGCGTGGACGAGCCCACCCGTTTCTCGCTCCCAGCTCGTCCATCATTGCCCGCCCAAACCCGTGCGGCGTTCCGATGGGTACCCCCCTTCGCGCAGCCGCCGCCGGCGGCGGCGATCTCAGCGGAGCGGCCGGGCGCCAGTCTGACCCTGTCAGGGCCGCGAGCACGGCCAGCGTCATGAGCATCGTCGACGAGGTCGTCCTGCGGATGCTGCGCGCCAGATGAACTGGATCATCGCTGTATTTCCGGGATACCTGTTGCCGAGTCGCGACGAGAGATTCCGTGCCGGTAAACACGACGTTCTCCGGGCTGTGCGGGCGGGCAGGGCGCCAGGGGCGGCAGAATCCAAGGAGTGCGACCGGAACCGGGAGCTGTACGCCGGAGGCCTGGACCGGAACGTGTCGCCGGTGGAGCACGGTGCGCCCGGCAGGACCCGGGGGTGCGGGGGTCCCCCCGCATAAGCACAGCCCTTGCGGCTCCCCGCGCGAAGCGCGCCCTTCGCAAGGACCATTTCATCGGCGGGCACACACCCGGGGTTGTCCGCCGTACGACGGCGCCGGACTCGCCGCACCACGTCCCACCATCTCGGAGCCAGAGAGACCGCTCACCTGCAGAGGGTCAGAACGGCAGGAAAGGCCCGGAACGTGTCGCCGGTGGAGCACGGTGCGCCCGGCAGGACCCGGGGGTGCGGGGGTCCCCCCGCATAAGCACAGCCCTTGCGGCTCCCCGCGCGAAGCGCGCCCTTCGCAAGGACCATTTCATCGGCGGGCACACACCCGGGGTTGTCCGCCGTACGACGGCGCCGGACTCGCCGCACCACGTCCCGCCGCCTCGGCGCCGGAGAGAGACCGCACGCCTGCGGGCCGGGGGTGGGACGGGCCGGGGGGACGGGCCGGGGGGACGGGCCGGGGGGACGGGCCGGAGGTGGCGGGGGTTTTGGCTGTGGGGTGGGGGCGGTTGTTGGGTTGGGGGTGGGGGGAGTTTTTGTGCATGGGTGGGGCCGGGTCCGCTGTATTTGTGGCGGGCCCGGCCCTGTGTTGGTCCCCGTCGGTGATCCTGGCTTCGGCTTTTTTGTGGCGCGAGGCGGTTTTGGGGGCTGCACCCGGGTCGTGAGCCGATTGGAACATGTGAGGTGAGGCGGTCGGCGCTTGATTTTCGTCGGCTCGTTTTTGGCGTCGTGTCGCAATACCGGTTCAGTGCGTCACTCGGCCGGCTTTTTGCTGGGACTCACATACTCGATCCGGAGAGGGAGGGGTTGCGGCGTACGAAAGCGCGGACGGCGAAGAGGGCGACGGCCATGAGGAGGATGTAGGTCGGCAGGCCCACTGCGACCTGGCGGGCCATTTCCATGGGCACGCTGACGGGGGCGGCGGTCGACGGCAGGACCTGGCCGGTTCCCCAGAGCTTGCTGACCGTGTCGGCGAGCCAGGTGCCGCGGCCCACCAGCAGGTCGTGCATGAACGGGCCCGGAGCGGTGACGAGCGCGAACATGGCGCCGCCGATGGCCACGTACAGCACCGGGCGGACCGTGCGTGCCGCCTGCGAACCGCTCGGCGCCACCGAGGCTACGGTGGCGAGCGGCAGGATGACGGCGAGCGCGGGGGCCAGGCCGATGAAGCCGGCCGTGGAGTCCAGCAGCCAGTGCAGCCAGTGGCTGATCGCCGGGCCGCCTTCGCCGAGGTAGATGCCGTGGTACCAGAACATGATCGCGCCGCCGCCGTACGCCAGGATGACCGTGGTGATGAGCAGGGCCACCCAGGCCAGCCGCGTGCGGTAGAACCCGAGGACGGTCGAGAGCAGCCGCTGCGGCCGGATCGCGCCTCTGAGCAGGCCCATTACGCCGGTGTCGCGAGGGTCGAAGAGATCGGCGGCCCTGAACCCGCCGCTCACGGCGGGATCGTATGCCAGGTGTGCGCTGATCCGTGTCTTCCTTGTGTCCATCTCTGGCCCATCTCGGTTGTCGATATACGGTGAACTGAGCACGGTAAATCGGACGCCATTAATTCGCGTCAACGGATACCCACGTGATCGAATATGACGCTGCCGGGAGAGCGGCTTCCGTACAACGAGCACAGGCGATCCGGCCCAGGCCGCGGAAAGTGGACATTCGCCCCTGCCAGGCCCGGCCGGAAACGCTGCGAACGGACAATAACACTCTTTTACAGCCGACATATCTTTAGTCAGCTCAAGAGTTGAGCAAACGGGCCCTCACAACCAAACTTAGGGCCTGGTGAATCCAATCCGTTCGCGAGACCCCTAGGGGTAAATACGCATGAAAAATACATTACCGAATGAGGCTCGGTTTGTTAGGAAGCGGGCCGGGCCGGGCTCAGGTCGCCGCCCGCGTGCACCGACGGCAGCGCCGGGCAGCCGTTCTCGCGGGCCGAGCGGCGGGCGAGACCAGGGGTCGCGCCCGTGCCGACGACGCGGCCCCCGGACACGGCGACCCACGGCTCGTCGCGGGGCGGGGCGGCCAGTGCCGCCGTCAGCGCCGGGTCGGGGGTGAGGGCGGGCGGTGCCGGGGACTCCCGTTCCGCGGTACGGCGCTCGCGGTGGCCGGTGGCGCGCCACAACACGTACTGCGCGACGACGACGGGGCCGAGGACCGTGAGCAGCGGCACGCCTTCGGTGAGGACGCCCCGGGCGAACAACGCGGAGAGCGCGGCGGTGACGGCGACGCCGGCCAGCGCGGCCACCAGGCCCGCGGTGCGGCCGAAGGAGCGCCGCGCGACGAGCGGGAACAGCACCAGCATCATCAGGTCGCCGAGGCCGACGGCGACCGGCACCGGCCCGTCGCCGAGGACCAGCAGCGGGGCGAACGGCAGCCCGCGCACCTCGGCGAAGAACCGGGTCATGACCGTGGTGGCCACCGTGGCCACCAGGTCGTAGACGGTGAGCAGCGCCGCGAACAGCGCGACGTGACCGGCGCGCATGCCGCTCTGCGACCAGAGGCTTGTGACGGCGACGACGCCCGCCGCCAGCATGCAGTCGGTCAGGACCGTGACCGCGACGGTCGCGCCGGTGAGCGCCGCCGCCCCGGTGGCCAGGCAGAGCACCGCCGAGACGGCCCACGCGCGGCGCCCGCCGACGAGGGGCGCCAGGGCCAGCTGGACCGCCGACAGCAGCACCAGCCCGAACACCCCGGCGACGACGGGGCCGGGCAGATGGAGGTAGGCGAGCGGCGCCACCACCACGACGGCGAAGATGACGACCATGTCGGGGTAGGTGTAGGTGCCGACCGGCGGGCGGGGCAGCCGGTACCGCGCGCAGTAGGCCGCGGCGACCGCGATCAGCACGGCGACCAGGGCGACCATGGCCGCCGACAGCAGCGGCGAGGGACCGGTCACGGACGCGCTCCGGCGGGTACGGGCGCCGCGGGGTGCCGGTCGAACGAGTGCTCGCGGAGGTCGGCGCGCAAGGGCGGGGTGGGGGGCATGGCGTCCAGGTCCTCGTGGAGGACGATCCCGCCGAGGGGCAGCCCGCGGGCGGCGGCGGCCTCCTCCAGCCGCGCCGACAGCCGGGAGGACCGGTGCCGGGCCAGGACGTGCAGCAAGGGGCCACCCGGCTCGGGCACGAGGGCGTACCTGGCGGGGAGGGCGACATCCGGCTCGGCGTCCAGGATCTCCAGCACCTCCCTGCGCGGCACCGCGAGGCTCAGCGGCCCGTCGTAGCGGCCGAGGATGTCCGACGTCGCCGGGATCGCGGCCAGCTCACAGGCGGGCGAGGCGCCGAGCCGGCGGACCAGATCGCCGGTGGCGTACCGCAGCAGGAGCGTGCACTCCCGGTACGGCAGCAGCGGGGTCACCACGAGGCTCCCCGTCTCGCCCGGCGCCACCGGCCGGTACGTCACCGGGTCGAGCACCTCCACGTGGGCGAACTCGGTGCTGTGGTGCAGGTGCCCGGCGGAGCAGAGCCGCGCGCCGGCGGGCATCGACTCGGTCAGCACGTACCCGGTCTCGGGCTCGACGCCGAACACCCGCCGCGCGCGCACGCGCAGCGCGTCGCTGAGCACCTCTCCCCCGGACTGAAGCGACAGCAGCCCGAAGTCGGCCGCACACCAGCCCCCCTGCTCGGCCGCGGAGACCAGCGCGGCGAGGTAGGAGGTGTTCACGGTCAGATGGGTGATCTGGCGCGCCGGACCGGGCAGCGGCAGCGGAGCCGCCAGCCGCTCCAGGGTGACCTCCGGGTCGAGGGTGCCGAGTTGCACGAACGTGGCGCCGACCGCCATCACCGCGGTGCTGACGCAGAGCACGGGGATCGTGCCGCGCGAGGAACCGGCGTAGGCGAGCACGTGCCCGGGGCGCAGTCGCTGGCCGAGCACCGCCGAGATCGTGTTCAGCGCCACCATCATGTCCACCTCACGCCGGCTGAGCCAGACGTGCGTCGGGGTGCCGCTGGTGCCGGTCGTCAGGGCGAGCAGCGCCGGCTCGACGCCGGCCGCCACGAAGGCCGCCGGCATGCCGCGCAGCGCCGCCTTCGGGGTGACCGGGAGCGCCGTCCAGGATTCCAGGGTCAGTTCCTGCGGCCGCACGCCGAGGCCGGCGAACATCGCCTGGTAGTACGCGGTGCGGGTGGCGGCGCGCCGCGCGGTAAGCCGCAGCCCCCGTGTCAGCACGGTGCGGCGTACCTCCGGGTCGGTGGCGCCCTGTTGTCCGGGCAGCAGCGCCGACCCCTCGCCGGGCTCGCCGAACTCCCTGATCGTGGCCACCAGGTCACGGGCGATGCGGGCCAGGCTCTCGACGGGCATCCGGTCGCCACGCAGCAGCCCGGCGGCGTACCGGAGCTGGCTCACGGCGCTGGCGAACATCGGCTGGACCTCCGTTGCGGACGCCCGGGGCCGCACTGCGAGCGGCCCCGGGCGATCGGTGGATCAGGTGCTGAAGACGAACATGGCAGCGGTGAGGGTGCTGAGCGCGTACTTGAAGTAGTGCTTGACCATTGGATCTTCTCCTTTCCGAATCACCGGTTCATTCCACGCCGCGCTCCGGGGCGGGCGTGGCCGTTGGGGAAGGGGAACGCCATCGGACAGGACTGGCGGAACCGTGCGGGCTCCTGGGGTCCACGTGCGGGAACGGTGTCGGGCGAGGCTCCGCGACCGGCCCCGGGAGGACGTCCGTTCCGCCCCGGAGAGGTCGTGCCGGCGCTCACAGTGAATCACCGCGACAGGCCGCCCGGTACAGATTCGATCAGGCTCGAAAGTGATTTACAGTGCCTCATGATTACCGTTAAGTTCGACGTTTCCGGCCTGGCCCGCACCAGGATCGCGCCCTCTCCGGCGTTCGAGATCACCTCCTGGCTGCGCCTCACCGCCGCCAACCGGCGCCACCCGGTGCTCGGCATGGCGGGCGCCTCCGCCCGGTACGCGTTACGCGACCCGGACGTCGCCCTGATCGCGGCGGTGATGCCGCCGGGCCCGCTGGGCTACGTCCTGGACATGCTGACGCCGCGGCCCGCCGCGGGCCCGTGGGAACGCGTGCTCGCCGGGCAGCTCGACGTCATCAGCCAGACGCCCCGGGAGACGACGGCGGAGCAGCTGCTGGAGGAGCGCTACCCGAACGGGGGCATGCCGGACGGCGTCCGGCGCGTCATGGAGAACGGCACGTTCGCCCGGCGAGCCGCCGACGGCCTGCGCCGTTTCTGGCTGACGGCGCTCGCCGACCAGCACAAGGCGCTGGCGGAACGGCTGGCGGCGGACGTGGCGGCGCGGGCGCATCTGATGGCCACGCGCGGGGTGGGCCACGTGCTGGAGTCCCTGCACCCCGACCTCGACTGGGGCCCCGAGGAGATGCGCATCGTCAAGCCGTACGACGGGGCCAGCGACCTGAGTGACAGCGAGCTGGTCCTGTCGCCGTCGCTGCTCGGATGGCCCAACCTGCACGTGCAGGTGTGCGACCCCCTGGACGCGTTCATCGCCTACCCGGCGGGCGGGCCCGCCGCCGCGCCGAAGGCGGACGCCGCGCTGTCTGGCCTGATCGGCACGAGCCGGGCCGCGATCCTGCGCGACCTCGGCTCGTCCCGCTCGACCACCGAGCTGAGCCGGCGCCACCGGCTGGCCCCCTCGACGGTGTCGTACCACCTGAGCGTGCTGCTCGACGCCGACCTGGTGAGCCGCATGCGCCTCGGGCCCGCGGTGCAGTACCGGCGCACCCGGGCCGGCGACGCCCTGCTCCGCGACGCCCGCTGACGTCCCCGCCGCCGTCAGGCCACAAGCCCGGACGAGGCGGTCCAGGTGTTGCACGAGCGCGGGTTCCTGGACTTGTAGCCCCTGTCCAGCCAGCGGACGATGCTCTTGCCTCTGCCTTCCTTGCCGGGCTTCTTCCCCTCGTCCCCGTTGATTCTCATCAGGTCCAGCAGCGCTGGCCAGCTCTCCGCGTCACGGGCCGCGGTCTTCCAGACTGCCCCGAGGAACACCCCGCCGAGGCAGTACGCCTGAAGGGAGTACCGGCGGTACAGCTCGTTCAGCTCGGGCCGTGTGGAGTAGTCGACGGTCTGGAAGCCGTCGCCGATTCCGGTGAGCTCCTGCACATGACGCCCGTAGAGGCTCGCGGCGAGCTGGAAATGGTAGATCTCACGGACCTTGAGGTAGTACTTGTCCGCCAGGATCGCGGCGGTGGAGTTCTCCTCGCAGTACGACGCGGCCTGCGTCTTCTCCCACTTGTCACCGCAGAACCGCCGCCCCTTGGTGATGACGGTCAACTTGGCGGGCTTGAAATCCAGCCCCGCCTTGCCGAAATAAGCGCCCCACCCCTTGTTCAGGCACCCCCAGAGCGCCTTCAGCGTTTTCACGGCCGCCTTGGTGTTCTCCGTGCTGAGCGCCCCCTGCTTGCAGGAGAAACGGGGAAGGACACCGCTCTTGTACAACTTGTTGGACGTGAGGACCGGCGCGTCCCTGACCGGGTACGCCCCCGCGGAGGCCTCCGCCCCCGAGAGGAAAAGCGAGCCCAGAAGCCCGGCCACCACGATGATCGTCAATTTTGTCCGCACGAGTCCCGGACTATAGGTCACCGGTCGAACAGCGATCAACCGCTCATATCGGAATGTGATGACGACACGGGACGACCAGGTATTTCCGCCTGACCGTTATCTCAGGTCCGGAATCCGGGTCAGGAGAGGTTGGGCAGAGCGCCGCCGTAACGGCGGTCGCGTTTGGCGTAGATTTCGCAGGCCTGCCAGAGGTCTCGGCGGTCGAAGTCCGGCCAGAGCTGGTTGAGGAACACCATTTCGGCGTAGGCGGATTGCCAGAGCAGGAAGTTGGAGATTCGTTGCTCGCCGGAGCTGCGGATGAAGAGGTCGACATCGGGGATGTCGGGCTCGTCCAGGTAGCGGGCGAAGGTGCGTTCGGTCACCTTGTCGGGCTTCACGCGGCCGGCGGCGATGTCCTTGGCGAGGCTGGTGGCGGCATCGATGATCTCGGCGCGGCCGCCGTAGTTGACGCAGAACTGCAGGGTGATGGTGCGGTTGTTCTTGGTCATCTCCTCGGCGTCCTGGAGTTCGCCGATGACGCTCTTCCAGAGGCGGCCGGGGCGGCCGGCCCAGCGGATGCGCACGCCCATGGCGTTCAGCTCGTCGCGGCGGCGGCGGATGACGTCGCGGTTGAAGCCCATGAGGAAGCGGACCTCCTCCGGCGAGCGGCGCCAGTTCTCGGTGGAGAAGGCGTAGGCGGAGAGGTTGGGGATGCCGATCTCGATGGCGCCTTCGATGACGTCGAAAAGGGAGGACTCGCCCGCCTTGTGGCCTTCGGTCCTCGGGAGGCCGCGCGCCTTGGCCCAGCGGCCGTTGCCGTCCATGACGATCGCGACGTGCTTGGGGAGCAGGTCGCGGGGGATCGGCGGGGGGACGGCCCCGGACGGGTGGGTGGCGGGCGGACGGACGTTCACGGTGCGGCTCTCTCCTGGATGTGTGGCGGAACTCGGGAAACGGGACTCAGACGCGCTCGACGTGGCGCAGGGAGCGGATGCCGTGCTCCAGGTGCCACTGGAGGTAGGCGGCCACGAGGCCGCTGCACTCGGTGCGGTGGCGGGACTCGGAGGCGTCGGCGGCGGCCCAGTCGCCGCGGATCAGGGCGATCATGAGCCCGATCGTCTCGGCGGCGGGCACCGCGGCGCCCGGGGGCCGGCATCCGCCGCACACCACGCCGCCCGCGGCGATGGCGAACGCCCGGATCGCCGGGGTGTCGCACCGGGCGCACGAGTCGAGCGCGGGGGCGTACCCGGCGACGGCCAGGGAGCGCAGGAAGTAGGCGTCCAGGACGAGCCTGGCCTCGTGGCCCCGGTCGGCGAGGGTGCGCAGCCCGCCGACCAGCAGCAGGAACTGCCGCAGGTTGGGCTCCTTCTCGCCGACGGTGAGCCGGTCGGCGGTCTCCAGCATGGCGACGCCCGCGGTGTAGCGGGGGTAGTCGCTCACCAGGGCCTCGCCGTACGGCCGGAGCGTCTCGGCCTGGGTGATCACGTCGAGCGAGCGGCCGACGTGGATCTGCAGGTCGACGTGGGTGAACGGCTCGAGCCGGGCGCCGAACCGGGAGGTGGTGCGGCGCACGCCCTTGGCGACGCCGCGTACCTTGCCGGTGCGCTTGGTGAGCACCGTGACGATACGGTCGGCCTCACCCAGCTTCTGGGTGCGCAGC
The DNA here is from genome assembly GCF_042658925.1 of Sphaerisporangium aureirubrum. Lineage (NCBI taxonomy): Bacteria > Bacillati > Actinomycetota > Actinomycetes > Streptosporangiales > Streptosporangiaceae > Sphaerisporangium > Sphaerisporangium aureirubrum. The sequence goes on along the minus strand of NZ_JBHSRF010000025.1, from coordinate 85,479 downwards.
ACGACGCCCTCGTCGCGGTAGAGGTTCACCATGCCAGTCTAGAGAGGCGACGGCCCGCGCCGTGCGGTCACCTGTCGACAGCCCACGACAACGGCGTGGTGCGGAGTGGATCGATGTGGCTGCCGATATGCGACGAATGTGTCTCGGTGGATTCCCGATGACGTCGCGCGTGAGAACAGTCACTAAACTTTCCCCCCTGCGGCGACACCCCCCTCGCTCGCCTACCGCCTCTGCACCCCAGCCTGAAAGGGTGACATGACCCGCGTGGTCCTGCTGGGCTCCTCGCCCGGCCCGATCGGTTCCGCCGAGCCGCCCGTCCCGCCCGCCCGCCTGGCGCTGACATCGCTGCCCGGATCACCCACCGTGCTAGGCCGGTTGTACGGCCAGCTCACCTCGATGGACGCCGAGCCGCTCGCCATCGCCCGCCCGGGCGACGCCGGCGACTTTCGCGCGTACCCCGGCCGGGTGGTGGAGTCGCCCGATCTCGCCGGGGACCTGAGAGCGCTTGCCGACGCCGCCGAACAGGCGACGGAGAACCTCTTCATCATCCCCGCGTGCTCCGTCACGCACGACGAGCTGATCTACCAGATCACCAAGAGCAAGCGGGGCGCCCTGGCACTGATCGCCAAGGAGCCGCGCGAGGGGGAAGACAACGGAGAGAACGGCGACAACGGCGACAACGAGTCGGCCCGGGAGGAGGCCGTCCCGATCGAGGAGGCCGAACCCGAGATCGGCCAGAGGCTCCACGAGGGCCTGCCGGTCCGCCTGCGCGCGGGCCGTTCGCGCGTCGTGTCGGCCGGTTCGGCGTACCACGCGGTCACCCGGCCGAACGCCGTGGCGCTCGGCCCCCTCCACCTGCACCAGCGCCACGCCGCGACGCTGGCGGAGGCGGCCCGTGAGCTGGCGGACATGGCCCACCTGTTCGGCCCCGAGGACGACCTCGTGCAGCTGCTGGTGCTCGGCCTGGTGCGCCGGGGCGTCTCGATGGGCCTGCGCGGCCGGCGGGACCTCTTCTTCACCCGGGTCGCCACCCAGGAGGACGCGGACGCCGCCACGCTGGCCATGTCCGGGTACGACGAGGACCGCGCCCGGCTGAACAACGCGGTCAAGGGCGCCGACGGCTTCTTCACCACCTACTTCGTCAGCACCTACTCCCGCTTCATCGCCCGCTGGGCGGCGCGGCGCGGCCTGACGCCCAACCAGGTCACGATGATCTCCATCGCGCTCGGCGTGCTGGCGGCGCTGGCGTTCGCCACCGGCAACCGGGCCGGGTGGGTCGCGGGCGGCGTGCTGATCTACTTCGCGTTCGTGTTCGACTGCGTGGACGGCCAGGTCGCCCGGTACGCCCGCAAGTTCGGCGTGCTCGGCGCCTGGCTGGACGCGACGTTCGACCGCGCCAAGGAATACATCGTCTTCGCGGGCCTGGCGGTGGGCGCGACCGTCGCCGGTCAGGGTGACGTGTGGACACTGGCGCTGATCGCCCTGGCGCTGCAGTCGGTGCGCCACCTGCTGGACTTCTCGTTCGGCGCGGCCAACCGGCGCAAGCCGCCCGCGCCGCTGCCCACGCTGGCGCTGAACGTCGTGGACGACCGGCCGCTGCGCGAGGAGCTGAGCAAGCGCAAGACGAGCAAGACGACGACCGTGCGCAGCCTGCTGCGGCTCTGGTCCCAGGCGGGGCGGTTCCGCGCCGTCCACTGGGCGCGTAAGATGATCGTCTTCCCGATCGGCGAGCGGTTCGCCGTCATCGCGATCACCGCGGCCGTGTTCGAGCCCCGGGTCACGTTCCTCACGCTCTTGATCTGGGGCGGCATCGCCGCGCTCTACACGCTCACCGGACGTCTGACGAGGTCGCTCGCATGATCACTCACCCGCAGACCGCCTCCGTGCCGCTCCCCGACCCCGACGAGGAGCGGCGGCGGGTCCAGACGGCCCGCCTGCTCGCCTACCGTGACGACGGCCCGCTGGTGGCCGCGGTCCGCGACCGCATCGGGCCCGGGCTGCCGCCGGTGCCCGCCACGCTGGTCGCCCTGGTCGCCGTCGTGGTGATCGGCCTCACCGGCGTGCTGGACCCCGGCACGGGGTGGGTCATGCTCCTGCCGGCGCTGGTCATGGCGGTGCTGGTGATCCCGACGGCGCCGCGCGACCACCTCGGGCGGTTCGACTGGCTGGTGCCGCCGCTGATCCGCGGCACCGAGTTCGCGGTCGTCATGCTGCTCGGGCTGGCGGCGGACACGCCGAAGTGGCTGCTGTTCGCGCTGATCTACGTGGTGGGGTACCACACCTACGACACGGTGTACCGCACGCGGCAGAGCATCTGGCCCGCGCCGTGGGTGTTCCAGGCCGGGCTCGGCTGGGAGGTGCGGCTGCTGCTGCTCGGGGCGGGGGCGGCGTTGGGGCTGCTCACCTGGGTGGCCGGGGCCCTGACCCTCTACCTCGGCGTGCTGTTCGCGTTCGAGAGCGTGACCAGCTGGCTGCGGCTGGACAAGGAGTCGGCGCTGGCCCAGGCCGGGGACGACCTGGAGGCCTCGCCGGAGGACGCCATGGAGCAGGCGACGGGCGACGCCGAGAAGCAGTAGTCTCCGCGACTCGCTCCGCTGTGGCGTGGCACCCGGGCGTCCCGGTGCCACGCCACAGGGCTGTATACAGGTCAGCGTGGAGCTGGATGCGCTGGACCGTGCGATCGTCAAGGCCCTGGTCGACGACGCTCGTTCAACATATGCCGAAATAGGCAATCAAATCGGACTGTCGGCGCCTGCCGTGAAGCGCCGCGTCGACCGTCTGCTCAGCAGTGGCGCCATCACCGGCTTCACCGCGCGGGTCGAGCCGTCCGCCCTCGGCTGGACCACCGAGGCCTACGTCGAGCTGTTCTGCCGCGGCAAGACCTCCCCCACCGAGATCGGCCTGGCCGTGTCCCGCCACCCCGAGGTGGTCTCCGCCTGCACGATCACCGGCGAGGCCGACGCCCTGCTGCACATCCGCGCCAGGGACGTGCGGCACGTCGAGCAGGTGATCGAGCGCATCGCCTCCGAGCCGTTCGTGGTCCGCACCAAGAGCGCCATCGTCCTGTCCCGCCTGATCGACACCCCGCACGTCCGCGACGGCGCCCCGACCCAGTGACCACCCGGCCGGGTGGCAGGCCGTGTGTCGGGCCTGTGACAGGGGCGTGACGAGGCCGTCTCGGCGCAACGGATCGCCGTCGCGGCCGGTGTGGACGCAATCGATCGCAGATGAGGCGCAAGGTGCGCGGCTGGCTAGCCCGTATCCCCGTTCTTAGGCTGTAGCCATCCCTGACCAGCGGATTTCCGATGGCTTCCGACGGAGTGATACATGGCGCCCAGCCGGCATTTCCTGATGTGCCGACCCGAGTTCTTCGCGGTCGAGTACGCGATCAACCCCTGGATGGACCCCGCCGCGGGGGCCGACGCCGCCACGGCGGTGCGTCAGTGGGAACGGCTGAAGGACGCGTACGAGGAGCTCGGGCATCAGGTCAGCCTGATCGATCCCGTCGACGGGCTGCCGGACATGGTGTTCGCGGCCAACGGGGCCCTGGTGGTCGGCGGACGGGTCTACGGGGCGCGGTTCGCCACGGCGGAGAGGGCGGCGGAGGGGCCGGCGTACCTGGAGTGGTTCGAGCGGAACGGATACGCCACGAGGCTGGCCGCGACGGAGACCAACGAAGGGGAAGGGGACTTCCTCACGCTGGACGAGGTGATCCTGGCCGGGACCGGGTTCCGCACGGCGGTCGCGGCGCATCAGGAGGCGCAGGAGTTCCTCGGTCGGCCGGTGGTGACCCTGCGGCTGACCGATCCCCGGTACTACCACCTGGACACGGCGCTGTTCCCCCTCGACGGGCGCAACGTGGCGTACTACCCGGGGGCGTTCTCGGCGGGGAGCCGTGAGGTGCTGCGGCGGATGTTCCCCGACGCGGTCCTCGCCTCGGCCGAGGACGCCGCCGTGCTCGGCCTGAACGCGGTCAGCGACGGCGAGAACGTCGTGGTCAACATGGAGGCCGGCGAGCTGGCCCTGGAGCTGAAGCGCCGTGGGCTCAACGTCATCCCCGTCGACCTTAGCGAGTTGCGCAAGGCCGGCGGCGGGCCCAAGTGCTGCACACTGGAGATCCGGCCATGAGCGTGACGGGCGACCTGATCGAGCGCGCGGAACGGCACAGCGCGCACAACTACCACCCGCTGCCCGTGGTGGTCCGCGAGGCGCGCGGCGCCTGGGTCACCGACGTGGAGGGCAGGCGGTACCTCGACTGCCTGGCCGGGTACTCGTCGCTGAACTTCGGGCACGGCAACGAGGAGATCCTCAAGGCCGCCGAGGACCAGCTCAGGCGGGTCACCCTGACCAGCAGGGCCTTCTTCCACGACCGGTTCGCCGGCTTCTGCGAGGGCCTGGCGGCGCTGTGCGGCAAGGACATGGTCCTGCCGATGAACACCGGAGCCGAGGCGGTGGAGACCGCGATCAAGGTGGCCCGCAAGTGGGGCTACGAGGTCAAGGGCGTGCGCCCGGACAAGGCCAACATCGTGGTCATGGAGGACAACTTCCACGGCCGCACCACCACCATCGTGAGCTTCTCCACCGATCCCGACGCCCGGGACGGCTTCGGGCCCGCCACGCCGGGCTTCCGCATCGTGAAGTACGGCTCGGCGGAGGCGATCCACGAGGCCATCGACGCCGACACCGTGGCGGTGCTGCTGGAGCCGATCCAGGGCGAGGCGGGCGTGCTGGTGCCGCCGGACGGCTACCTGCGGCAGGTCCGCGACATCTGCACCGAGAACGACGTGCTGCTCATCGCGGACGAGATCCAGTCCGGCCTCGGCCGCACCGGTGACACCTTCGCCTGCGACCACGAGGGCGTCGTGCCGGACATGTACGTCCTGGGCAAGGCGCTCGGCGGCGGCGTGGTCCCGGTCTCGGCGGTGGTGGCGGACGCGGACGTGCTCGGCGTGATCAAGCCGGGGCAGCACGGCTCGACGTTCGGCGGCAACCCGCTGGCCTGCGCGGTCGGCCACACCGTCGTGGAGCTGCTGCGGACCGGCGAGTACCAGGCCAGGGCTCGGGAACTCGGCGCGGTGCTGCACGAGCGGCTGCGCGCCCTGATCGGCCCGGCCGGGCAGGGCGGCCACGGCGTGGTCGCGGTGCGCGGGCGCGGCCTGTGGGCGGGCGTGGACATCGACCCCACGCTCGGCACCGGCCGCCAGGTCTGCGAGATCCTGCTGCGCCACGGCGTGCTCGCCAAGGACACCCACGGCTCCACCATCCGCCTGGCCCCGCCGCTGGTCGTCTCGGCGGAGGACCTGCACTGGGCGGCCGACCGCCTGATCGACGCCCTGGCGGAGCTCGCCGGGACGGCCCACTGACGGCCCGGCGGGACGGCAGGCTGAACGGCCCGGCGCGCCGGCGGTCAGCGTGACATGGGAGGCGCGGTGAGGGGGATCTCGACCAGCTTCTCGTAGAGCGGGCGGGCGGTGTGCCAGCGGACCGCGGCGGACCGTCCGTCCAGGTCCAGGGTCGCCAGCACGTTGGGGAACCACGGCCCGTCGGTGATCTTCCAGCGGAAGGCCCGCCGGGGCAGCCGCGCCGTGCGGGCCAGCAGCCCGCCGACCAGGGTGGCGACGCCGAACTGCCCGACCACGTTGGCGAACCGCACCACGCGGCTCAGCGGGTTGCGGATGGGCGAGCAGACCGCCTGGTAGATGCGGGCGTGGTTCAGGTCGCCGGTGGCGGACGTGGCCGCCGCCAGGTAGGAGTAGTGCACGTCGCCGGACAGCAGCACGATCGTGGCGGGCGCCCGGCCGCGCCGTCCGGCGGAGATGTCGATCAGCAGGGACCCCAGGCGGTCGAACGACTTGCGGAATGCGCCCCAGTGCTCCAGGTCGATGGCCTGGCGGATCCTCTCGGCCACCAGCGCGGCCCTGCGCCCCCACGCGCCGCCCGCGACGGCCTCGTTCCAGCTCTCCACGTCGAAGATGCCGCTCGGCAGGAACACCGGCACCGACGAGCCGATGAGCAGGTGGTCCACGTCGCCGGTGGCGCGCTCGGCGAACCACTCCCACTCCGCGTCGTCCACCATGCTGCGCCGGTCGGGGTCGAGCCGGCGGGCGCACCGGGTGTCCAGCATGATCAGCCGGTTGTGGCCGACGTCCCGGCTGTAGCTCCACCGGTTGGACGAGGGGTCGGCGTCCGCCAGCGCGGCGAACTCGTCCAGGGTCGCGCCGCCGTCCACGTCGCCCGCGGTGATCTTCGCGTACGTCGGGTCGGCCTCGCGCTCGGACGGGGACAGGTTGCCGATGTGCTGGTAGATCCAGTACGCGCCGAGCGCGGCCACCACGCGGCTGCTCCACCAGGGCACCTGGGCGATCTCGCGCCGCCAGGTGGCCGAGGTGTTCCAGTCGTCGCGCACGTCGTGGTCGTCGAAGATCATCGCGGTGGGCACCACGGACAGCACCCAGCGGACCAGCGGCTCGGTCCACGCCTGCCGGTACAGCTCGGCGTACTCGTCGAAGTCCACGATCTCGTCGGGGCCGTCGTCGCGCCTGGCCCGGATGAAGGCGAGCATCTCGGCCGACAGCTCGTCGGCGTACACCTGGTCGCCGAGGAACAGCAGCAGGTCGACCGGGTCCTCGCCCTCCATCAGCCGCTTGCCGTACTCGCGCAGCACGTCCACGCCGTGGGTGGCCTCGTGCGCCTCGTCGTGCGGCACGGTGGTGCGGCAGGAGCCGAACGCCACCTGGCGCAGGTCGGTGACCGGCCGGATGCGGCTCGGCGGGAAGTCGTCCAGGGGCCAGACCTGGTCGCCGTCCAGCTCGACGGTGTACTCACCGGTCTCCCCCACCTCGGTGACGGCGTAGTGGTGGCCGTGCACGGTGAAGGTGCGGGCGGTGGCGCGGACGCCGTTCACCACGACGGCCACCTCGCACGGGGAGCTCGTCTCCACCCAGACGGACGAGCCGTCCTCGTCGGCGTAACGCAGCATCGGGCCCACAAGCAACTCGGGCACGGAACCTCCTTGTCGAGCACGGTCATGCACTGCCGAGCAGCGTTACGCACCTTATGCGTATTCCCGGCGACGGATCACCCGTCCAGGGAACGGACGAGTTCCTCCAGGTCGCGCATCAGCCGCTCGGTGCGGGCCGCCCCGTACCCGGCCAGGATGACCCGGTGGTGCTCGGCGATCCCCGCCTCCAGGCGGCCGAGGAGGTCACTGCCCCGGGATGCCAGGAATACCGCCACCTTTCGCCGGTCGGCCGGATCGTGCCCCCGGTAGACCAGGGCGCGGTCCACCAGGCGGTCCACGGCCTTGGTCAGCGTGGGGTGGGGCATCAGGACCGCCTCGGCCAGCTCGCCCATGGAGTGGCCGCGGCCGTCGGCGAGGGCCTGGAGGATGCGCCACTGGTCGACGGTGACGTCCTCGGCGGCCAGGGCCGCCGCCAGGGCGCGGTTGACGCTGCGCTCGGCGCGGCTCAGGAGATACGCCAGGGAAGAGCCGAGTCCCGTCACCACCATGGGCTCCCTTCGTCCGGGCGTGAGCAAGGAGGATACTCTTGCGCGTGGCCGAGCACGTCACGATGGTCATCGATCCCCTGGAAGCACACCTGCTCCAGGCCGGCACGCTGCGTGTCGGCCTGGTCGTGCCGGTCTCCGGGGTCCTCGGCATGCTCGGGCCGTGCGCCATCAACTGCGCGGTGCTGGCCGCCGCCGAGGTCAACGCCGAGGGGGGCGCGCTCGGCAGGCCGGTGGAGCTGGTCCTGATCGACGGCGGCCGCGACCCCGCACTGGTCGCCGGGGAGGTCGCCGGGCTGGTGCGGGCCGGGGCGGTGCAGGCGCTGGTCGGCACGCACGCCAGCGACGTGCGGGTCATGGTGGAGCGCGCGGTGCGCGGCGCCGCGCCGTTCGTCTACACCCCGCCGTACGAGGGCGGCAGGCGGCCCTCCGGGGTGTACTTCCTCGGCGAGCCCGCGTCGCGGCAGGTGGGGCCGGGGCTGGACTGGCTGGTGGCCCATCGGCGTGCCCGGCGGTGGTTCCTGATCGGCAACGACTACGTGTGGCCGCGCCTGGTGCACGCTTCCGCGCGGGCCCACCTGCGCGAACGCGGGGCGACGGTGGCCGGTGAGCGGCTGGTGCCGTCCGGCACGGCCGACATGGGGCCGCTGGTGCGCGAGGTGGCCGCGCTGCGGCCGGACGCGGTGCTGCTCAACCTGATCGGCAGCGACCTGATCGCCTTCAACCGGGCGTTCACCGCGTACGGGCTGGCGTTGCCGCGGCTGTGCGGGGCCCTGGAGGAGCACGGGCTGCTCGCCATCGGCGGCGACACCACCGGCGAGCTGTACGCCGCGATGGGGTACTTCGGCAGCGTCGCCACCGACGCGGGGCTCGGGCTGGTCGAGAGGTACACCCGGATGTTCGGGCCGGACGCCCCGCTGCTCAACGCGCACGGGCACGGCTGCTACGAGGGCGTGCGGATGGTCGCGGCGCTGGCCCGGCGCGCCGGCTCGCTGGCCGTGCCCGCCGTGGAGGCGATCGCGGACGGCACCACCGTCGTCACCGGGCGGGGCCTGCTCACGCTGACCGGCCGGGAGGTGCGGCAGCGGGTGTACGTCGGGCGGGCCGACGGGCTGGACTTCGACGTGGTCACCTCGGCCTGATCCGGGGGGCATTGTCACTCGCGTGTAAATCTTTCAAGAGAAACCTTTTCGAATTCAAGGATACGCCCTATGGTACGGCTCTGCCCCGCGTTTCGAAGGAGCCGTCCATGTCCTCCACCCCCGAGACCTCGTCCATGCCCGCGTCCGGCGAGGGCGTGGAGCGCTTCGGCTACAAGCAGGAGCTCCAGCGGTCCCTCAGCTACAGCGACCTGCTGATCTACGGCCTGATCTTCATGGTGCCGATCGCGCCGTTCGGCATCTTTGGCGGCGTCTTCCAGGCCTCCGGCGGCATGGTGGCGCTGGCGTACGTCATCGGCATGGTCGCCATGGCGTTCACCGCGCTGTCGTACGCCCAGATGGCGCGGGCGTTCCCGATGGCCGGCTCGGTCTACACCTACACCGGGCGCGGCATCTCCCCGCCGGTGGGCTTCCTGGCCGGGTGGGTGATCCTGCTGGACTACGTGCTGGTGCCCGCCCTGCTGTACCTGGTGGCGAGCGCGGCCATGGCGTCGTTCGTGCCCGCCGTGCCGATCTGGGTGTGGCTGATCGGGTTCATCGTGCTGAACACCGGGGTCAACTACTTCGGCATCAAGATGACCGCGCGCACCAACAAGATCATGCTGATCGGCGAGCTGATCGTGCTGGCGGTCTTCCTGGTGATCGGCGCGGTCGCGCTCGCCCAGGGCAAGGGCCACGGGGACTTCTTCAGCCCCCTGTACGACTCCTCCACCTTCTCCTGGTCGCTGGTGTTCGGCGCGGTGTCGGTCGCGGTGCTGTCGTTCCTCGGCTTCGACGGCATCTCGATGCTGGCCGAGGAGAGCCGCGAGGACTCCCGGCGCCTCGGCCGCTCCATGGTGATGGCGCTCGCGGTGGCCGGCGTGCTGTTCATCGTGCAGACCTGGGTGGCGGCGCTGCTGGTGCCGGACCGGGCGGGGCTGCTGGCCAACGGCGACCCGGCGGGCACCGCGTTCTACGACACCGCCGAGTACGCGGGCGGGCACTGGCTGAGCGTGCTGACCGCCGTCACCACCGCCGTGGCGTGGGGCTTCGCCAACTCGCTGGTCGCCCAGGCCGCCACCTCGCGCCTGCTGTTCGCCATGGCCCGCGACCGGCAGCTGCCCGCCTTCCTCGGCAAGGTGCACCCCACGCACAAGGTGCCGGTCAACGCCACCCTGCTGGTCGCCCTGGTCTCCCTCGGCCTCGGGCTGTACATGACCACCCGTGACGACGGCATCACCCTGCTCAGCAGCCTGGTGAACTTCGGCGCGATGACCGCGTTCCTCGCGCTGCACGTGTCGGTGGTGTGGCACTACGTCATCCGGCGCGGCAGCCGTGACTGGTGGCGCCACCTGATCGCCCCCGCCATCGGGTTCCTCATCCTGCTGTACGTCGTCATCAACGCCAAGGTCGCGGCCCAGGTGCTCGGGTTCGTCTGGCTGGCCATCGGCGTCGTCGTGCTCGCCGGGGCGTACCTCCTCGGCCGCCGCCCCACCCTGTCCGCCGTCGACACGGAGGTGTCCGAGTGAACGTCGTCTCCTACCGCCCCGCCCCCGAGGAGCTGTCCTTCACCTTCGGCGGGCGGCCCGCCGTCCGCCGGGTGGCGCCGGGCACGGTGCTGGAGATCTACACCGAGGACTGCTTCGGCGGGCTGGTGCGCACGGTGGACGACCTGCCGTCGAAGGTGTGCGAGTTCCCCTACCTCAACCCGGTCACCGGCCCGTTCCACGTGGAGGGGGCTGAGCCCGGCGACACCCTCGCGCTGCACTTCGTGAGCATCCGGCCCGCCCGCGACTGGGCGGTGTCCACGACGTTCCCCCACTTCGGCGCGCTGACGGGCACCCACACCACGGCCATGCTCCAGCCCGCGCTGGAGGAGGTCGTGTGGATGTACGAGGTGGACACCGAGACGGGCACGGTGCGGTACCGGGCCCGGCGCGGCGACTTCACCGTGGAGATGCCGCTGGACCCGATGCACGGCACGGTCGGCGTGGCACCCGGGGCGTCCGAGGCCCGGATGACGATCACCCCGGACGCGCACGGCGGCAACATGGACACCCCCGAGCTGCGGGCCGGCGTCACCGTCTACCTCGGCGTCAACGTCCCGGGCGGCCTGTTCGCCGTCGGCGACGGCCACTGCCGCCAGGGCCACGGCGAGGTCTGCGGCACAGCGGTGGAGGCGGCGATGAACACCGTCGTCGCCGTCGAGCTCATCAAGGGCGCCGTCACCCCCTGGCCGCGCCTGGAGGACGACGAGCACCTGATGTCCACCGGGTCGGCGCGCCCCCTGGAGGACGCCTACCGGATCAGCCAGCACGACATGGTCACCTGGGCGGCCTCCCTGGCCGGCCTGGACGAGCTGGACGCGTACCAGCTGGTCAGCCAGGGCGGCGAGGCCCCCGTGGGCAACGTGTGCGACACCAACTACACCATGCTCGCCAAGATGCCCAAGCGCTACCTCGGCCGCCCCGAGGTGTACGAGGGCGCCCACACCCGCCTGCGCGCCCTTGGCGAGCAGTACCTCGGCGGCCGCTGACGCGCCGGAGAGGCCGGCGCCGGGTTCACGCGGACCCGCGCCGGCTCGGTGGCGGTCCGGGCATCCTCAGCTGGAGCGCGGGGAAGCGCGGCGCCGCGAACCCGGCCGCGCGGTACATCTCCAGCCCTTCACCGGTGGCGTTGAGATCGATCACCCGCACGCCGGTCTCGTCCCGGAACCAGGCGAGCAGCGCCGTGAGGCACGCCCGCGCGTGACCGCGCCGCCGTCGCCGCGGATCGGTGCTGATGTTGAAGACGTGCCCGTGCAGCCCGCCGACGTTCGACGGCCCGGGTGCGCGGCGGTGGCAGCCGCCCGCCGCGCTGCAGACGACCCCGAGATCCGGGTCGTCCACCACGAAGGCCGCGAAACCGTCCTCGTTCTCCAGCTCCCCGGCGAACCACGCCTGGGCGGCCTCGCGCCACGGCGCGTCCTCGCCGCCGACCGGCATGCCCATCGCGTCCAGCATCAGGGCGCGAAGCCGGGTGAGGGCCCGCGCGTCGGCGGCCGTCGCGCGCCTGACACCACCCGTCCCGTGTGACAAATCTGACATGTCCGTATCAAACAGCGGGATTCCCCGCACGTGAAACCATTTCCCGGACGGCGGCATCCGCGCCACCGTTAGCCGTCAATTCACCGGGCCGATGCTGGGAGGTAATACTCAGTAATTTCCCAGGTAAGCCGGGTATGTTGAATCAGCATGAACTGGAAGCGCAAGATCAATGATGCGCTGACCGGGGCAACCGGATTCCAGATCCAGCGAGTAGGAAAAGTAGGCTCCACCGCCATAGGGCCGATTCCGGCCCCGTCGCCCGATTCTTTGATCCGGCCGCCGGCCGATCCCAAGGCCGACCGGCTGCTGGTGAGCCCAGTCTTCATCCTTTCTCCCGTGCGATCCGGATCGACCCTGCTCAGAGCCGTCCTCAACGCTCACTCGGCGTTGCACGCCCCCCACGAACTCCACGTGCGGCGGCTGACCGTCGGATACGGCACATCCCTGGCGGAGAAGGCCATGGACGCGCTCGGCCACAACCGGGCCGACCTGGAACACCTGCTGTGGGACCGGGTGCTGCACCGGGAGCTCGTCAAGAGCGGCAAGCAGTACATCGTCGACAAGACGCCCGCCAACGCGTTCGCGTACCAGCGGATCAGCACCTGCTGGCCGGACGCGCGGTTCGTCTTCCTGCTGCGTCACCCGGCGTCCATCGCGAAGTCCTGGCACGAGGCGAGTCCCGACAGGCGGACCTCGCACGAGGCGGCGCTGGACGCCCTGCGGTACATGAAGGCGGTCGAGCGGGCGCGCGGGGCGCTGTCCGGGCTCACCGTGCGGTACGAGGACCTGACCGCCGACCCCGAGGGCGAGACCCGGCGCATCTGCGACTTCCTCTCGCTGCCGTGGGAGGAGGGCATGTTGTCGTACGGCGAGCAGGCCGTCGTGGTGAAGGGCCTCGGCGACTGGAAGGACAAGATCCGCTCGGGCGCCGTGCAGGCGGCGCGGGAACTGCCCGCCGTCGAGGAGATCCCCGATTCGCTCATCCCCATGGCCAGGACCTGGGGCTACCTGCCGGAGGTGACGGGATCCACGTGAAGATCCGCTACCTGCTCCTGCACGCGTACGGCATGGGGGGAACCATCCGCACCGTGGTCAGCCAGGCCAACGCCATGGCCGCTCTCGGCCACGACGTGGAGATCGTCAGCGTGGTCCGGCGCCGCGCCAAGCCGCAGTTCGAGATCGACCCCCGCGTCCGGGTCCGGGCGCTGAACGACCAGCGCAAGGCGGTGCCGTCCGACTCCTTGGGACGCCGGGCCTGGCGAAGAGTGCGCGGCAAGGTGGTGCCGCCCGGCGAGTTCGCGGCCCGGTACTTCACCGAAGTGGTCGAGCGTGCCGTCATGGAGTACGTCTCCACCTTGGAGGACGGTGTCCTCGTCACCACCCGGCCCGCGCTGAACCTCATCTCGGCCCGCCGCGCCACCGCGGGGGTGATCCGCGTCGGCCAGGAGCACATGAACCTCGGCACCTACCCCAAACGGGTGCGCTCCGCCATCATCCGGCACTACGCCGGGCTGGACGCCGTCGTCACCCTCACCGAGAGCGACCAGGCCGAGTACCAGAAGGCCCTCCCCGGCGCCCCCATCGTGCACATCCCGAACGCCGTCTCCGCCACCGGCCGCGAGCCGTCCCGCCAGGAGAACCCCGTCGTGATCGCGGCGGGCCGCCTCGTCACCCAGAAGGGCTTCGACCTGCTGATCCCCGCCTTCCGGCGGGTCGCCGACGTCAACCCCGGCTGGGAGCTGCGCATCTTCGGCTCCGGCCCCAAGGAGGAAAGCCTCACCGAGCTCATCAAGGAACACGACCTGGCGGGGCACGTGAAGCTCATGGGCCGCACCCAGAGCCTGCCCGGCGAGCTGACCGGCGCCTCGATCTACGTCCTCAGCTCCCGCTTCGAGGGCCTCCCCATGGTCATGATCGAGGCCATGAACCACGCGTTGCCGGTGGCCGCGTTCGACTGCCCCACCGGCCCCGCCGACGTCCTCACCCACGAGCGGAACGGCCTCCTGGTCCCCCCTGGCGACATCGACGCCCTGGCGGCCGCCCTCAACCGCCTGATCGCCGACCGCGATCTGCGCGTCCGGTTGGGCACCGCCGCCAGGACCCGGGCCCGCGACTACACCCCCGAGGTCGTCATGCCCCGCTGGGAGTCCCTCTTCCAGGGCCTCGCCGAGACCCGCCGCTGACCGCTGGCGGGTGCGGGCACCGGTGACTAGGCTCGCCGGGGTGGAAGTGGCGGAGTTCGATCTACGGCTGGACGACGGCCGCGCGCTGCACGTCTACGACACGGGCGGCGACGGCCGTCTCCCCGTCCTGTGGCACCACGGCACACCCAACATCGGCGCGCCCCCGGTGCCGCTCTTCCCCGCCGCCGAACGGCTCGGCATCCGCTGGGTGTCGTACGACCGGCCCGGATACGGCGGCTCCAGCCCCCGGCAGGACCGGGGCGTGGCCACGGCGGCCACCTACGCCGCTGTGGTCGCCGACGCGCTGGGGATAGGCCGTTTCGCCGTCATGGGCCATTCCGGGGGCGGCACCCACGCTCTGGCCTGCGCCGCGCTGCTGCCGGACCGCGTGCTGAGCGTGGTCAGCGCCGCCGGGATCGCCCCCTTCGACGCCGAAGGGCTCGACTGGTTCGCGGGCATGCACCCCTCCGTCGCCGCGTCCCTGCGCGCCGCCGCCGAGGGGCGGGCCGCCAAGGAGAGGCACGAGACGCTTTCCACCTACGACCCCGAGATCTTCACCCCCGCCGACCACGCGGCGCTCTCCGGCGGATGGTCCTGGTTCGACGAGATCGTCCCCCCCGCCGTGGCGTCCGGCCCCGGCGGCCTGATCGAGGACGACCTGGCGTACGTCGCCCCCTGGGGATTCACCGCCGCCCAGGTGACGCCCCCCGTCCTGCTCCTGCACGGCACCGAGGACCGCGTCATCCCCAGCTCGCACGCCGGGTGGCTGGCCCGCCACTGCCCGTCGGCCGAGCCTCGCCTGTCCCCCGGCGCCGGCCACATCTCCGTCCTCGACACCGCCCCGGCGGCCCTGGAGTGGTTCTTCTCCCCTTCAGGGCCGGGAACCGCGTAGCGCTTTCAGGACGGGCGGCCGGCGCGCCACCAGTCGAGGCTCTCCCGCAGGGCGGTGTCCACCGAGGTGGGGGCGACGCCGAAGGTGGTCTCGAAGGGGGTGGAGTCCAGGATGAAGGGCTTGTCCCGCTGGTGCTGGGTCTCCCGCAGTTCGCGGATCATCGGGGAGAAGAGGCCCGCGGCGCGAAGCATGACGGCGGGGATGGAGGTGACCTTGGGTGCCGGGGCGCCGGCGATCTCGGCGAAGCGTACGGCCATCTGCCGGACCGAGGGGGCGGGGGACGCCGTGGGGATGTGCCAGGGACGGCCCCAGGCGCGTTCGCCGGAACCCGCCACGGCGAGGGCGCGGGCGACGTCCGGGAGATAGGTGACGCTGTGCGGCTGGTCGACGGCGCCGATGTGGCGGACCGTCTTGCCGGCCAGGATGGGGGCGATGAAGCGGTCGCCGAAGAACGACTGGTCGCTCATCCCGGGGCCGTAGAAGTCGGAGCCGCGCAGCTCGGTGACCCGCACGCGGCCCTCGCGGTGGGCGGCCTCCATGTCCAGCCACATCTTCGCCCGGACCCGTCCCTTCGTCCCGGCCGCGGCGAGGGGGGTGTCCTCGGTCATCGGGCGGTCGACCTCGCCGTATATGTAGAGGTTCCCGAGCGTGACCAGCCCGGCGCCGGTCGTCTCGGCCGTGCCGAGGATGGCGGCGGCCATCGGCGGCCAGTCCTCGGCCCAGCGGTGGTACTGCGGGTTGACGCAGTTGTAGATGACATCAGCTCCCTTGGCGACGCCGGTCAGGCCCTCCCGGTCGGAGACGTCGGCCGAGACCCGTGTGATCCCGGCGGCCACCGGGCCCGAGCCCGACCGGGTGACGACCGTCACCTCGTGGCCCTGTCCCGCCAGCAGCCGCGCGAGCTGCCCGCCGACCTGTCCCGCTCCGATGACTATGTGCTTGCCCATCTCGGTACTCCTTCTTTCTCGTGTTCTTCCGGACGGACGGCTCAGACCTGATCCCAGACGATTCGCAGCAGGGCGTTCACCGCGAACAGCGCCGCGAAGACCATCGACGTGGTGAGCAGACCGGCCGCGAAGGCCGCCGCCACTCCCCCGCCGAACCACACGATCTCCAGGGCGGCGCGGCCGGGCCCGTGCAGCGGGACCGGCGCCTTCGGCGACCCGAAGAGCGCCCACACCACCGCGAACAGCACGGGCCCGCCGATCCCGGCCAGCACCTTGAGCCACCAGGTGGGCCCGGCGGTGAAGCCCCAGTAGCCGACGGCCCCGTAGACGCCGAGCTCCAGGAAGAACATGAGGGCCGCATTGGCTCCCTTGGCCACGGTCGTCATCAGGATCTCCCCGCTCGTCGGTCTTACAGCGCTCCGTTACGAGAGCAATGCTCTCTCAATGGAGCACGATTCGTCAAGAGCAGTGCTCTCGATTAAATGCTCCGCTCTGCTAAGGTCGGAGACGTGAACGCAAGCCGCACCGCACGGGAACGCGTCCGGGCCGAGCTGACCGGCGAGATCAAGGACGTGGCCCGCCGCCAGCTCGCCGCCGAGGGCGCCTCCGGCCTCTCGCTGCGCGCCGTCGCCCGCGAGCTGGGCATGGTCTCCTCGGCGATCTACCGCTACTTCCCCAGCCGCGACGACCTGCTCACCGCCCTGATCACCGAGGCGTTCGACGCCGTGGGCGAGGCCGCGGAGGCCGCCGACGCGTCCTGCCCGAAGGACCGCCACCTGGACCGCTGGATGGCCGTGTGCCGGGCCTTCCGCACCTGGGCCCTCGCCCACCCCCACGAGTACGCCCTGATCCACGGCACGCCGGTCCCCGGCTACATCGCCCCCCAGGAGACCGCCGTGGCCGCCGCCCGCGACGGCGTCGTCCTCGCCACGATCCTGCGCGACGCCCAGGAGGCGGGGGCCCTCACCCCCCGCCTGACAGGCTTCCCCCCCACCCCGGAGAGCTTCGTACCCGACGCGGACCGGCTGCGCGAGACCCTCTTCGCCCCCTTCCCCGACGACGTCATCCTCGCCGCCCTGATGGCCTGGACCCAGCTCTACGGCGCCATCAGCTTCGAGCTCTTCGGGATGTACCACAACGTGCTGGAGACCCCCGCAGACACCTTCGACCACACCGCCCTCACCCAGGCCCACCTACTCGGACTGACGCGCGACTGAGCCCGAAATTGGTGGACAGCGCTTGATAGCGTGCCTTACATGCAGATCATCGACGTCGACCGGTTCATCACCGACGGCTTCGCCAAGGTGGAGGCCATCGTGCCCCAGGAGGTCGGTGACGCGGCCAGGGCGCTGCTGTGGCGGCAGATCGGCCTGTCCCCCGACGACCCCTCCGGCTGGACCAAGCCGGTCGTGTGGGCGTCGGACCTGACCGGCCAGGGGCCGTTCGGGCAGTTCACGCGGAGCCCGAAGCTGCGTGAAGCCCTGGACGCCGTCGCCGGCCGGGGCGGATGGCTGCCCCGGGGCAGCACCGGCAACATCCCCGTCAGGTTCCCCCGGGTACCCCCCGCCGACGACCTGGGCTGGCACATCGACCACAACACCCCGCGGCCGGATGGCACCTGGGGCGTCAGCGGGCGTCCGGCCACGATGCTGCTGCTCGTGCTGTTCTCCGAGGTCGGCCCGGACGACGCGCCGACCCGGGTGCGCGCGGGATCCCAGCGTGACGTCGCCGGCGCGCTGGACGCGGAGGTACGCGACCTGATGGCGCTCGGGCAGCTCTTCGACGACGCGGGCCGCGACTGTCCGGTGGCGCTGGCGACGGGGCTGCCGGGCGACGCGTACCTGGTGCATCCGTTCACCGTGCACGCCGCCCAGGAGCACCATGGCACCCAGCCGCGGTTCATGGCCCAGATGCCGGTCATGCTGAAGAAGCCGCTGGCCCCCGGCGACGACACACCGCTCGGGCGGGCCACCGGCTGGTGAGGCGCTAGCCGGCCCGCTTCGCCCAGCCGGCGAACGGCTCCCGCACGCCGGCGGGCGCGCACGCGAGGGCCGCCTGGTCGGGCTCGGCCGCGGTGACGTGGGGGACGTGCACGAGGATGTCGTAGGCGTCCAGGGGGTTGAGCTCGGAGTGGTACACGCCGTGCCGCTGGCTGGTGACGGCCTTGACGGTCGCGGCGTCGGACGCGGACAGCCCGCGCAGGTCGGTGGCGAAGAGCCCGTCGTGGCTCGCGGCCATGAGGGCGTCCAGGCTGCCGGGCGGCGGCGCGTCCGCAAGGTCCGTGAAGAGCTCGCCGGCGTAGAAGGAAGGCGCGC
This sequence comes from Sphaerisporangium aureirubrum, assembly GCF_042658925.1. Taxonomy (NCBI): domain Bacteria; kingdom Bacillati; phylum Actinomycetota; class Actinomycetes; order Streptosporangiales; family Streptosporangiaceae; genus Sphaerisporangium; species Sphaerisporangium aureirubrum. Next base: position 67,411 of record NZ_JBHSRF010000025.1, on the reverse strand, counting down.
CGTTGAGGGTCTGGCCGGTCCCCGAGGTCGTGCCGATGACCAGGTAGTCCTCGCCCAGCCGCTCGGCGAGATGCATGCCCATCATCGTGACCGGGGACATGCCGGGCAGGCTCGCGGGCCAGCGCTGGACGTGCGCGTTGTGAGCGGCGAGGACGACGCGGTCCTCCCTGCCGAGGATCCACTCGACGGTGTCCGCGAGCGCGGCCTCGCGCTGGAGCATCACCTCCTGCCGGTCGCCGCGGGGCATCGCGCGGAGCATCGTGTCTAGGGTGACCGTGACGTCCATCGAACGCGACGCCCGGTCATGGGCACCGGCGGTGGTCCGGCCGCGGTATTCGAGGCGGCGGGCCGTCATGCGGGACGCGAGTTCCGCGAGGCCCGCCGTCAGGGCGTCCCTGCGTTCGGGGGCGAGCCCGGCGTAGGCGGAGACGAGCGCGGGGAGGGAGAACGCGGACGTCTGCGCGAAGGCGGCGGCCGTGTCCCGGATGGCGGGGTCGGCCTGGTACTCGGGGTCGGCCTCGGCGAGGTAGGCGAGCACGGCGTCCAGGCCGGGCAGCAGGGACGCCATTGAGCCGGGCATGTCGATCCCGTAGAAGCCGACGGGACGCGCGGCCGTGCGGTTGTGCTCCCGCATCCATTCCAGGTGGTCGCGCATCGGCGTCCACAGCCCCATCAGCGACGTCATGCCGTTCGCCATGACGTGGCCGAGCCCTTCGTCCTCGCCAGCCCGGACCCAGCCGTCGGCCAGCCACCCCTCGGCGAACCCTGTCTCCATCGCGTAGGCGCCGAACCCGTGCCGTTCGGCCAGGTAGCGCAGCAGGCGGTGCCGCAGCTGATAGAACTCGCGGTTGTAGTGCGCGCTCTCACCGATCGCCACCACCCGCGCGTCCCCGACGGCCTCCTCCAGCCACCCGAGGTCGTCGAGAGCCGCCGCCGGGTCCAGCGTGGTCAGCGGGATCACCGCCTCGCCGCTCAGCCGGCCCCGCGCCACCGAAGGATCCATGGTCATTTCAGCTCCTCTGCGTAGGCACACCCTACCGTTCCCATTTCTGGGAACGGTACCAGATGTGGGAAAGTACACGAGTGGACACCCTCGACCTGCTTCTGCACCCGGTCCGGCTCCGCATCGTGAACGCCATGTCCGGAGGCCGCACCCACACCACCGCCGACCTGTGCGCCCACCTGCGCGACGTCCCCAAGACCAGCGTGTACCGGCACGTAGGTCTGCTGGCCGAGGCGGGAGTGCTGGAGGTCGCCGACGAACGCCGCGTCCACGGCGCCGTGGAACGCCACTACCGCCTGCGCGCCGAGCGCACCGTGATCGACGACGAGGCGGCCCGGTCGATGTCCCTCGACGACCACCGCGACGGCTTCACCGCCGCCATGGCCGCCCTGCTCGCCGAGTTCAACGCCTACCTCGGCCGCGAAGGCGCCGACCCCCTCGCCGACTCCGTGAGCTACCGGCAGGGCGTCCTCTGGCTCACCCCCGAGGAGATCGGCGACCTGATCGGCGAGATACTCCCCCACATCCGCGCCAGAGCAGGCAACCAGCCCACCCCCGCCCGCACCCCCCACCTGCTCAGCATGATCTTCTTCCCCACCGAGGAACCGCCCGGCCGATCGTGACCCGGCGTGCCGCCGTCACCCCCGTCGCACGACCTCGGCCGTCCAGGCGGGCTCGCTCATACGACCCGGACGACGTACTTGCCCCGGACGCCGCCGGATTCCAGCGCCCGGTGGGCCTTGGCGATGTCGGCGAGGGGGTACACCGTGTCGACGACCGGGCGCAGCGCACCGGTCTCCACGTATCGGGCCAGGTCGGCGAAGAGCCGGTGGGTGGGGTTGCCGCTGAAGAACCGCACCCGCCGGGAGCCGAAGACGGCGGAGGCGAGGATGTAGGACAAGGAGGCGACCATGCGCCCGGTGTCGAAGCTGATCGAGACCATGCGTCCTCCCGGCGCGAGGAGCCGCCGGTAGGCGCCGATCTCGGTGCCCACGCTGTCGAACACCACGTCGAACGGGGCCAGGTCGGCGGGGCCGGTGGTCGCGTAGTCGAGGGCCTCGTCGGCTCCGAGGTCCCGGACGAAGCCGAGGTTCCCGGCGCGCGCGAGCCCGGTGACGTGCGCGCCGTAAGCCCGTCCCAGCTGGACGGCGATGCTGCCCACGCCGCCGCTCGCACCGCGGACGAGCAGCCGCTCACCCGCCTTGAGCCGAGCCTTGTCCCGCAGCGCCGTGATCGCCGTCGTGCCCACCGGCAGGGACGCGGCCTCGACCAGGTCGAGCCCGGCCGGGGCGAGCGACAGTTGCCGGGGGCGGACGGCCACGAACTCGGCGGCACTGCCGAACGTCCGCGGCAGCACTCCCCACACCCGGTCGCCCACCGCGAGGCCGGACATGGGCGAGCCGAGTGCGGCCACTTCACCGGTGAAGTCGATCCCGACGCGCTTCGGGAACCCCCGCCCGACCAGCCCCGTCACGAGCCGGATCTCCCCGGCCCGCCCGTGCAGCTCGCCCCCGTTCACGCTGACGGCATGGACGCGCACCAGCACCTCACCCGGCCCCGCGACAGGCTTCGGCACCATGCCTTCGTACAGCACCTCCGGCGGCCCGTACCTGTCGAACAACGCCGCGCGCATCTCACTCACTGTCCTCATCCCCCCACCCTCTCGGTCAGGAGCCACGCTAACCCGCTAAACGGACACCCCCGTCCACTTAGGCTAATGTGAGAGACATGGGCGCTCGTTCCTCTCAAATGCCGCATGATCCCGCCACCACTCCCGCCGAGACGACCGGACTGCGCGCCGACGCCCGTCACAACCGCGACCGCATCCTCGACGCCGCCCGCGAGGCGTTCGCCACCCGCGGCCCCGACGTCCCGATGGCCGCCATCGCCCGCCGCGCCGGCGTCGGGGTCGCCACCCTCTACCGCCGCTTCCCCACCAGGGAATCCCTGATCACCGAGGTCTTCGCCGACCAGGTCACGATGTGCACATCGGTCGTCGACGACGCCCTCGCCGACCCCGACCCCTGGCGCGCCTTCTGCACCGTCATCGAGAAGGTCTGCGCCATGCAGATCGCCGACCGAGGCTTCACCGCCGCCTTCCTCACCGAGTTCCCCTGCGCCGACGAGTACGAACGGGAACGCCTCCGCGCCGAGACCGGCCTCGCCGTCCTAATCCAGCGAGCCAAGGACGCCGGCCACCTACGCCCCGACTTCGACCAGGCCGACCTGATCCTCCTCCTCATCGCCAACAACGGCCTCATCACCGCCTCCCCCGACTCCGCCCCCACCGCCTCCCGGAGACTCGTCGCCTACCTCCTCCAGTCCTTCCACGCCGACCACACCGCCCCCCTCCCACCCCCACCCCCGCTCACCCTCCACCAGATCCACCACCTCCCTCCACCGGCCCGGCCCCGGAGTGCGTGATCGCGTTGGTGACCAGCTCCGACACCGCCAGGACGACGTCCTCGGCCGCCGGATGGCCGTTCCCCAGCCATCGGCGCACCTCGGCCCGCGCATGGGAGACGGATTCACGAACCCCGGCAAGGTCCGCCTCACCCAGGATCCTTGGTACCGCGCCCGCCACCTTCATGGTTCACCTGCTCCGAGAGTCGGGACCCGATCGACCCTCCAAACATCTCGAAGTTCGGATACATTCGGTGACCAGTTGACTTCAACTGGCTATCAACAGTTTGGGTGAAAGGCTGAGAAAGAAATCGGAGCCCCCATGCCGAAGGAAAGCGAACTTTTCCCCTCGGATTCCCCCACGGCTCTCTTCGGTTTCGAGTTACGGCGGCATCGCAAGGAACGCGGGTGGTCACAGTTGAGGCTGGCGCGAGCGGTGCCTTATTCGGTGGGAACGATCAGCATGATCGAGACGGCGAAGCGGTGTCCGTCCGAGCAATTCGCACGCCACTGCGACGATGCCCTGCAAGCCGATGGCGCCTTGATCCGCTTATGGCCGATGGTCACTCGCGCCTCGGCGCCTCCATGGTTCCGCCCATGGCTGGAGCACCTGATGCAGGTGGGTCGGAGTCCCAGGATCACCATCCAGGTCCTCCCTGTCACCGCCTGCTCGACCACAGGCCTTCTCGGAGGATTCGCGATCGCCATAGCAGATGGGGCACCCGATACGGCGTATATCGAAGCCGCCTCCAACGCCCAGGTAACAGACTGGACAGAAATCGTCAGAACCCTAGCATTCAGGTACGAAGGAATTCGGTCCGAAGCGCTGCCTCAGCGTGAATCCCTGGCATTGATCAAGGAGACGATGTCCCGATGGACGAGCTGACCATGGAGTTCAGCAACACCCGGTGGACGAGGTCCTCCTACTCTGGCAGCAATGGCGGCAATTGTGTGGAGGTCGCAAGGCTGTCAAGTGGACATAGAGGCGTACGGGACAGCAAAGACCCAGTCGGGGCGGTTTTGCTGGTCACCGGGCGACAGTGGAGTATCTTCGTCGCGGGGATTAAACGGTACGACTTCTGACAATCGGGACGCCGGTAATTCTGTCGGTGAGGGCTGAGATCATTCTGGCTATAGAGCTGGAAAGGAACGACGCCGGAACCACGGGAGGCTCCAGGTTGCTGATGGATTGTGCGCCGTTGGGCGATATTTACTGCGTGGCGTTCGTGCGCGGGTGTACGCCTCGGGAGGTGCTCATGCGGTTCGGCGTGGATGAGGAGACGGTGGAGGAGATGTCCTTCGAGCGGTTCGACGACGTCTCCTGGGAGCTCGCGGAAGGGCTGCGAGGGAAGGTCGGCGGCTATGTGGGGGCGGTGGAGGGCGGGAAGTGGACGGTGCTCATCGAGCCGTGGGGGTGCCGGGCGGCGCGGGATCGTGACGTGCTGAAGTGCTTGTGCGAGGGGACGGAGGTGGTGGCGGTCAGCGTGCATCCGTACACCTCCGACTACTTCGTGCACGCGGCCGACCGGCACGTGATCGTGTCGTTCGAGCCAGGGACGCCGCGTGACCGGAGCGGTGCCGACCCTGGTCGCTGGGACGACGCGATGCGCGCGGCCGGACTCGGCTGGGGGGCCGGCGAGCCACGGCCGGGCACACCGATCGCCTCCGCGTTCGCGCTGGCGGGCGCGATCACCGGGGTCACCTTCACCAGGGACGTCCTGGGTCGTCCCGTCCTCGCCGCCGTCATCGCGACGACGCGCGACATGGTGTGATCGCCACCGGGCCGGGCCTGAGTTCACCGGCCCGGCCCGGTCTCACGGGGATTGAACAGCGCGAGTGCCGATATTCGGATATCACCGAAATTCTGTCGGTGAGAGCTGCCATCATCCTGGCAATCGAGAGCGAGGAGTGATGATGACAGAGCCGAGCGAAGGCTTCGAGTGGCTGCTGGAGTACGGGCCGCTGGGGGACGTTTACTGTGTGGCGTTCGTGCGCGGGTGTACGCCTCGGGAGGTACTTGAGCGGTTCGGGGTGGACGAGGAGACGGTGGAGGAGATGTCGTTCGAGCGGTTCGAGCGGGTTTCCTCGGAGCTGGCGGAGGCGCTTCAGGGGGACAGCGGGGGTTATGTGGGGGCGGTGGAGGCCGGGGAGTGGACGGTGCTCGTCGAGCCGTCCGGGTATCGGGCGGCGCGGGATCGGGAGCTGCTGAAGTGGCTGTGCGAGGGGACGGAGGTGGTGGCCCTCAACGTGAATCCGTACGCCTCCGAGTACTTCGTGCACGCGGCCGACCGGGACGTGGTCGTGTCGTTCGAGCCGGTGACGCCGCACGAGCGGTCCGGCGCCGATCCGGGGCGGTGGGACGACGCCATGCGTGAGGTCGGCCTGGGGCAACGCGGCTACGACGAACCCCCGGCCGGCGATCCGCGTGCCGCCGCGTTCGCGCTGGCGGGCAGGATCACCGGGGTTCCCTTCACCAGGGACATCCTGAGCCGTCCCTTCCTCGCCGCCGTCATCGCCACGGCGCGCGGCATGGTGTGAGCGCCACCCCCGCGTTCAGCGGGCCGGCTCGGTCTGCCATAGGGCGCTGATCGGGACGGCTCGCATGCGGTCGCCGAACGGGAGGGTCTGGGTGCCGGTGTAGAGGACGACGCCTGCGACGAAGTCGTCACCCACGCGGTCGGCCACGTGGCGGAGGCCGCGGAAGTCGTCGGGGCGAACGGTCGAGGACGCCTTGACCTCTATGCCGGCCACCTTGCCCTGGCGGGTCTCCAGGATGGCGTCGACCTCCACCTGGTCCTTGGTGCGGTAGTGGAACAGCTCGGCGCGTTCGTCGGACCAGGTGAGCTGGCGGGCCAGTTCCATGAGGACGAAGCCCTCCAGGAGGGGGCCGAAGGGGGCTTCGGGGCGGATCAGGCTGCGAGCGTCGGCACCCAGGAGGTTGGCGGCGACGCCAGAGTCGACGAAGGCCAGCTTGGGGGTGCTGGTGGCGCGGTTGCTCAGGTTGCGGGACCAGGCGGGGACGCGCTTGGTGAGGAAGACCTCTTCCAGTAGGGCCAGGTAGCGGTGGACGGTGCTCTGGGAGACGCCGGTGGTGCCGCTGAGCGCGTTGGCGACCAGGAGCTGGCCCGAGCGGGCGGCCAGGAGGCGGAGCAGGGCGCGCATCTCGGGGGCGCGTTCGATCTCGGATAGCCGGCTGACGTCGCGGGCGATCAGGTCGGCGACGTAGGAGTCGAAGAAGCGCTCCCGGCGGCGGGGGTTGGCACGGGCGACGGCCTCGGGGAAGCCGCCGCGGACGACGCGCTCGGCGTACTCGCCGCGGGTGACGGACGAGGTGTGGCGCAGCGCGGGGCCGTCGGTGAAGAGCGCGTCCACGAAGCGGTCGGGGGTGCCGTCGATCTCGCCCTGGGCGAAGGGCCACAGCTCGATGGTCTCCACCCGGCCGGGCAGGGTGTCGGGGAGTGCCCGCAGGCCGAGCACGCGGGCCGAGCCGGTGAGCAGGTAGCGGCCGGGGCGCGGGTCGGCGTCCACCTGTTCCTTGATGGCCAGCAGCAGTTCCGGCGCCCGCTGGATCTCGTCGATCACCATGAGGTCGGCGAAGTCGACGAAACCCGCCGGGTCCGCCAGGGCCGCCTGCCGGACCGCGGGGGTGTCGAGGGTGCGCCACTCGCCCTCCCGCCCCTTGGCCACCACCCGGACCAGCGTGCTCTTGCCCGCCTGCCGCGCGCCGTTGACCAGCACCACACGGGTGTCGGCCAGCGCCTCGGCGACGGCCGTCCCCGCGTGCCTCGGGAGCACGTCGCCCAGCGGTGTCCAGCCTGCGTTCGCCACCAGGTCAGCATGCCACAACGAGGGCTCATCCGGCACGCTCGCCGGTGGTTCACTGACACATTGGTCGCACCGATGCTGACACGTTGGTCGCCCACCGGATGGCATGGTGGTCGCTCAGGGAGCCACCGGAAGGGTCATGGTGAAGGTGGCGCCGTGGCCCGGGGCGGTGTGGAGGGTCAGGTGGCCGCCGTGCGCGGTGGTCAGGGAGCTTGCGATGGACAGGCCGAGGCCGGCGCCGGTGGCGGTGGGGCGGGAGCGGGACGGGTCGGTGCGGTAGAAGCGGTCGAAGACCCTGGCGGCCTGGGTGGGGGTGAGGCCGGGGCCGTGGTCGGTGACGCTGAGGACAGCCGTGGCGCCCCGGGTGCCCACGCCGATCCGTACCGGGGTGCCCGCGGGGGTGTGGGCCACGACGTTGCCGACGAGGTTGGTGACCACCTGGCGCAGGCGGGACTCGTCGCCGAGGACGGGGGCCGGAGCGGGCGGGCCGCCGTCCGGGCCGGTCAGGGTGACGGGGCGGTCGGGGGCGAGGGCCTTCAGGTCCAGGCGGGCGTCGGCGGCCAGGGTGCGCAGGTCCATGGGGGCCAGGTCCAGGGGAAGGGCGTCGCCGCCCTCGTCCAGGCGGGCCAGGAGCAGGAGGTCCTCCACGAGGCGGGCCAGGCGGGCGGACTCGGTCTCGATCCTGGACATCGCCTGGTCGACGTCGGTCAGGCCGCCCATGCGGTGCAGTTCGGTGAAGCCCCGGATGCCGAACAGCGGGGTGCGCAGCTCGTGGCCGACGTCGGCGACGAAGCGGCGCAGGCGGGCCTCGGACTCGGCGCGGGCGGCGAAGGCCTGCTCGATCTGGGTGAGCATGCCGTTGAGGGAGGCCGCCAGCCGTCCGATCTCGGTGGAGGATCCGGGGTCGGGGACGCGGCGGGCGAGGTAGCCGGAGGCGATGGCGGCGGCGGTCTCCTCGATGCGCCGCAGCGGGCGCAGTCCCGCCCGGATGGCGAACAGGCCCGTCAGGGTGAGCACGGCGAGCAGCGCGGCGCCGGAGAGCAGGATCGCCGTCCGCAGCCGTGCCACGATCGAGCTCACGCCGTCCAGGGACACGGCGACGACCACACCGCTTCCCCGCTCGGGTGCGGGCGCGCCGGGGATGAGGGGGAACGCGGAACGGGGCATGGCGATGACCCGCCAGCGGCCCGGCCCGGCGCGGTCGGGGACCTCGAAAGCCTGCCGGGCGCGACGGACGACCTCGGCGGCGTCGAGACGCGGGAGCGCGGGACCGCCCGGGCCGGATCGCGCCGGCACGTCGGCCTCCTCCTGGACGACACCGGCGGGCGTCAGCGCGGCGAGGTAGACGTCGGTGATCAGGTCGAGGTTCGCGGTGCCGGCCTGCCCGCCGAGCAGGCCGGGCCCGGCCCTGCCGGGGAGGTCGCGGCCGAAGCCGGGCGGGAGGACGGCGACCAGGCCGCCGAGGGTCTGCAGCTGCCGGTCCAGCCGGTCGACCAGGTTGGCGCGGAGCAGGCCGATCACGATCGAGCCGCTCAGCACCAGGCCGGCCGTCAGCAGCGCGCTGGTGATCAGCAACAGCCTCGCCCGCAACGACAGCCGTCGCGGCCCGGGACGCGCACGGCCCCACGCCACCAGGCGCCGTGCCCGCGTCCGGTCCTCGGAGGACCCCGGGGTAGGTCTCGTCATCGGGGTCTGCGCAGGACGTAGCCCACGCCGTGGACGGTGTGGATCAGGCGGGGGCCGGTGGGGTCGAGCTTGCGGCGCAGGTAGCTGATGTAGGTGTCGACGATGCTGGAGTCGCCGGCGAAGTCGTACTGCCAGACGTGCTCCAGGATCTGGGGCTTGGAGACGACGCGGCCCGCGTTGACCACGAGGTAGTGCAGGAGGCGGAACTCGGTGGGCGACAGGCGGACCGGGGTGCCCGCGCGGTGGGTCTGGTGGGCCTCGGGGTCGAGTTCCAGGTCGCCGACGACCAGGGTGGCCGCCTCCGGGGAGCCGGTGCGGCGGAGGACGGCGCGGATGCGGGCGATCAGTTCCTCCAGGTCGAAGGGCTTGGTGACGTAGTCGTCGCCGCCCAGGGTGAGGCCGGTGACCTTGTCCTTCGGGGAGTCCCTGGCGGTGAGGAACAGGACGGGGATCGGTGGGCGGGCGAGTTCGCGCAGGCGGCGTACCACCTGGAAGCCGTCCAGGTCGGGGAGCATCACGTCGAGCAGCACCAGGTCGGGGCGCTCGCGCGCGGCGGCGTCCACGGCCTCCGCGCCGGTGGCGGCGGAGGTGACGGCGAAACCGGCGAAGCGGAGGGTCGCGGACAGCAGCTCACGGACCGTGGGCTCGTCGTCCACGACCAGCAGCCGCTCCCCCGGCCGCCGGTCGCCGTCGCCCCCCGTCATCCCCGTCCCCTCATCGGTTCATCGTCCCAGCCAGGGTGGCATCACGCGTCACGGCGGCGGAAGACCGTGAGGGCGGCTAGCAGGAGCACCGCCGTGTAGGCGCAGAACACCGCGAAACCGGCCCATGCCGGGAGGAGGGGCGGCTGCTCCCCCACGCCGGCGATCCGGGCTCCCGCCGTCGTCAGGAAGTACTTCACGACGAACGCCGCCAGCCAGTCCGGGTACAGCGACGACATCGCCGGGATCAGCAGGGCCACGAGGGTCAGGACGGTCACGGCCCCGGCGGTGGAGCGGACCAGCAGGCCGATCGCGAGCCCGAACAGGCTCATCACCGCCATGTGCAGGCCGACGCCCGCCAGTGCCCGCGCCACGCCGGGCTCGGTGAAGGTGTAGACGGGCAGACCCTTGGCGGCCAGCACCGCCCGGCCGACGAGGAACATGGTCAGCGCGGTGACCCAGCCCGCGACCAGCGCCATGGCCGCGTACACCACCGCCTTCGCCGCCAGGATCCGCCCGCGGCGCGGAGCCGCGGTGAGGGAGCCCGGCATGGTGCCGGTCGCGTACTCCACGGTGACCGCGCGGGCTCCGAGGTACCCGGCGATGATCTGCACGATGACGAGCCCGCGGAACACCCAGTTCAACGGGTGCACCGCCTCGTCCACCACGCCTTCCTGTTCCCGGCCCGCCGCCCCCGCGAACAGCGCGGCGAACAGGGCACCCGCCAGCACGACGGCCAGCAACGTGATCCAGGTGGACCGCAGCGTACGCGCCTTGGACCACTCCGACCGCAGCACGTCCACAAGCCGCGCCCTACCACGCGCCACCACGGACGCGAGATCCCAGCCGGTCCCCCGCGCCATCCCATCCCTCCCGGCCATGCCCCGCCCCACCTTCACCTGTCCGTTCTCGTCCCTGCCGGTCGTGGCGCTCATCGGGCCGCTCCGAACTCGACGTCGGCGCGGGTCAGCTCCATGAAGGCGTCCTCCAGGGACGTGCGGCGCGCGGTGAGCTCGTGCAGGACGGCGCCCTCGGCCGCGGCGAGCCGTCCCACCTCCTCGGGCGTGGCACCGGTGACGGTCAGCTCCTCACCGTCCAGCCGCACCTGCGCGCCCATGGCGGTCAGCGCGCGGGCGAGGCGGCGGGCGTCGGGGGTGCGGGCGAGGACCTCGCGGGCACGCAGGACCTCCTCCGTGGAGGTGTCGGCGATCAGCCTGCCACGGCCGATCATGACGAGGTGGTCGGCGGTGAGCGCCATCTCGCTCATCAGATGGCTGGACACCAGCACCGTGCGGCCCTCGGCGGCGAGGTCCCGCATCAGGGTGCGGATCCACAGGATTCCCTCAGGGTCCAGGCCGTTGACGGGCTCGTCGAAGATGAGCACCGCGGGGTCGCCGAGCAGGGCCGCGGCGATGCCGAGCCGCTGCCGCATGCCGAGGGAGAACGTCCCGGCCCGGCGGCCCGCCACCGAGGCCAGCCCGGCCAGGCCCAGCACCTCGTCCACCCGCCGCCGCGATATCCCGTTGCTGTCCGCCAGGCACACCAGATGGTTCCGCACGGTACGCCGTGGATGCGCCGCGCCCGCGTCCAGCAGCGCCCCCACCGCGCGCATCGGCGCGGACAGGGTCGCGTACCGCACGCCGAGCACGAGGGCGTCCCCGCCGCTCGGCGCGTCCAGCCCCAGGATCATCCGCATCGTGGTGGTCTTGCCGGCCCCGTTGGGACCGAGGAAGCCCGTGACCACCCCCGGCCGCACCTGGAAGCTCAGCCCGTCGACCGCCGTGACCTCGCGGTACCGCTTACTGATCCCCCTTACCTCGATCATCGTTGCCCCTCCGTACGACGTTGGCATCTCATGCGGCGAGATGCTGGCACGCCGTGCTGGAGGTCCCCGCAGAACTTCTGTGAGGTCTCTGTGAGGTCAGGTCACCAGGCGAGAAGTGCGCTCAGCGCGGGAGCGGGGAGCACCGGGTAGCGGGACTGCGGCGTCACGTTGACCATGAACCGTCCCGTGCAGTTCGGTCCGGTGTACAGCAGGGCGACTGCCGGGATGCCCGGGCTGCCGAAGTTGTTCAGGGCCGAGTTGAGGGGGAACGGCGTGTTGACACACCCCGCGCCCGGCGGAAGGACGGTCACCCGGCCGGTGAAGTACTGGCCGCTCCACCCGCAGATGGTCCCCCGCTTGCACTCCTCGGGCGCGGCCTGCGCCGCCGTCGGCGTGAACGACACCAGGGCGGCACCCACGACGAGCATCGTCGACAGCACCCGTGCATACCGGCGTACGGACATCGGAATTCCCTTTCCCTTGATCACCAAGATGGCGGGAAGCCAGGGACACTCGCCGAACACCGATCCCCGTCACGAAACCCGCCGCCGTCCACGGAGTGGATTCGTCCCCCGCATCAACGCATCCGCGCCGAAGCCGGTCAAGCTCCCCCTAACAGGATCGACACGTCGGTCGTGCGTACAAGGATGACGCGCCGCACGTTTCATGAATCTTTCGGCGGTAGAGCTGGGGCTCCGTCAGCTGCAGGACGGTGACCCCGTACTCCGTCCGGCTTCCTTCAGTCTGGTGCTGAGGATTGCGATCGCCTCAAGAACCATCCCGTTGGCTTCGGTCAAAGCCTCCAGGCTCCGGGTCGAGCCGTAGGAGGCTCGCAATGCTTTGGCCAGACCGGACAGGCACTCGACGCGCTCAGGCCGTCCGACCGCAGTCTCGTCGACCGCCTCACGGGCCAGTTCGACGGCCTCCGCCAGGACTTCGAGGTCTCCGTCACGCTCATGCTGGTAACGCAGCGTCGTCGCGAGTTCGTGCAAGATCTTGCCGTGCCCGAAAGTGCCGGGCCGGCGCAAGGCCATCGCCGCGCGACACCGTTCGACGGCCTCGATCAGAACCTCGACGTCGAGGGTCCGCTCATACTTGCACCGGAGCGCCCTGCCCAGGTTAAACATGCGGACGGCAAGCCCCGGGCCGCCGGACGGCCGTAAGCCGATCGCCTCCCGGAGCACATCGATGGCCTCGGTCAGCGCCCCGAAGTCCTGCGTCCTTTGATAGTGGCCGCCTAACGCGGCACCCAGATTCGCCAGGCACAACGAACGATCGGGATGGCCGGGTGGAGCGGAGGCGACCGCCTCACGGCCCACCTCGACGGCTTCCGCCAGCGCCATCGGCGGACCGTACCGCTCGTACTGGTGCAGCAAGGCGGTCGCTAGGTTGGCCAAGCGGCCGGGGCGATCCGGGTCGCCCCGGGGAGTGAGTGTGATCGCCTCACGAGTCACCGATATTGCCTCGGTAATCACACCGGCCTCTTCGGTCCGCTGAAAATAGATATCCAGCAACGCCCCATAATCAGCCAGGTACATCGGACGATCGGCACGACCAGGAGGCACAGCGGCCACGGCACTACGGAAGTACCTTATCGCATTGTCCATATATGTCCGGATGCCGGTTTGATCGAATAGCTCGACAAGCCTCATCGCCTCATCGGCCGACTCACCGGGATCAACGTGTTTACTCATCATGCCCTCCACTAGGACCGAAGAAGGCTTCCAGCACTGATCGAACTGGCGGTGATGTGTCACTAGGAGGATTATGTGGCTACATCCATGTTGTCTTTTCTCCGGGCCTCGCACAAGCGCCGCCCAGTCAGGAACATTGGAGGGCTTGAGCAGATGATTCAGGATGAGTCGTCGCACCAGATCACACTGATGCAGGCACTTACGGCCCGGATCGGAACAGCTATACAGCATGGTCCTCAAGCGGTTCTCGAACCGGAAGCGCGACGCGAGGCCGAGAAGCTCGCGGAGTTGTCGGGGGGACGGTACAGCTGCGATCTCGCGGCGGCGGCATGTCTGTTGAATTTTCATATTCTCCGCTATCGTGCGCTGCCGGAGGACGACGACGCCTGGGATCACCAGCAGGTGACGACCTGGATAGCTGTCATTCGTCGAATCGATCCGAGGATGCTCCCACCGTCCTTCTCGATCCTGCCGGAGCTCGGGGACAACGTCGACGAGATGGCCCTGAACGCGGCGGCCGTGGAACACGCGGATCGTTACGAGAGGACCGGAGATCACGAATCTTTGCAGCGTGCGATCGCCCTCTGGAGATGCGGGCTCGATGTCATCAGATGTGATCGCCCTGGTGCCAGAATCCCCATGCTGAGTAATCTATGCGGTGCGCTGGCGACGTACGCCGACGACCACGACGATCTCGACGCGGCCGACGAGGCGGTGATCGCCGGAAGGCAGGCTCTCCGCGGCCTCCCGGAAGATTCCATCGATCGCGCACCCGTCATGGCGCACCTCGGAGTGGCTCTTCAACACAGATTCACCATGCGGGGACACCTGGCCGATCTGGACGATTCACTTTTTATCGGGCGCGCCTCGGTGAGCGGCAAATACGCGACCCATCCCGGTAGACCGACCTTCCTGGCCAATCTCGCTCTAACCCTGCGAATAGGTTTCCAGCGCACCGGCCGACTCGCCTACCTGGTCGAATCCGTATCGCAGTACCGCCGAGCGCGGTCGTTGGAGACACGGCCGGATTCTCAAGCCACGATCGACACGAATCTGATCGGCAGTCTTCTGCTGCTCTTCGAGCAGACCCATCAGCGACGCGATATAGATGAGGCCGTCCGCATCGGCCGGGAGATCGTCGCGGGCGTACCCCCGGAGCACCCCCAGCTCCCGGGACGTCTGCTGAATCTCAGCAGCGCGTTGCAGACCCGCGCCACCATGGGACTGACAAGCCTTGCAGAAGGGTTCACGGATATCAGCGAAGCGGTGAGCGTCGCGAGGGAGGCGGTGTCCCATGCGGACGAGCGGCATCCGGTATGGGTCCTCTGCCAGGGCAACCTGGCTGTCGTCCTGCAGACTCGGATCAACTTCATGTCGGGCCTTCCCGTTCCACATCCTGACCCGCGTGAGCGCGAGGCCGACGCCTCAGAGGCGGCGGCGGCCCTTCGTGCCGTTCTGGCGGCGTCACCTGAAGCACGTCCGGACAGAGCGGGTCACCTGAACAATCTCGGTCTCGTACTCCGGCTGCGCGGCCGACCAGAAGATCTGCATGAGGCGGTCGGACACGCCGGCGAAGCGGTGGCTCTGACCGCGGCAAACCACCACAATCGAACGTCCCACCTGTCGAACTGGGGCAGCGCGCTCGAAGCGAGGTTCCTCGGCACTGGTAACCGTGCGGACCTCCAGGAAGCGTTCAGCGCTTGGAAGGAGGCCAGCGAATCCACCGTCGGCGCCCCTCCGGCACGAATCGCCGCCGCCATCAAGTGGGGTCGGCGCGCCGCGGCTCAGGGCGATCCGGATAACGCCGTCGCGGGATACCAGGCCGCTGTCGCCTTGCTCCCCGTCGTGGCCTGGCGCGGCCTTCAGCGGACGGCTCAAGAGAAGCTACTCGGCATCTGGAGCGGAGTGGCGTGCGACGCGGCCGCCTGGGCCCTCCACAACCGGCGGCCAGACTCCGCGGTCCAGCTTCTGGAACAGGGGCACTCCGTTCTATGGGCGCAGCAATTGCAAACTCGGACAGATCCGCAGAAACTTGCGGCTGTTGATCCTGACCTCGCCGCACGGCTCGATGACATCCGGCGTGAACTCGACCCGTCCACCATTCACGGTCTGACGCTTCCGGGCTAAGGCGGGGCTAGGAAATTGAAGTCGTTGATCCCTGATGTCAGTTATCCCTGGTCTGGTGACCTACGGCAGGTTTCTCGTCGTATGGCGGCGCCGGGTTCGCCATACCACGTCCCATATCGCGGCGCCAGTGCACACGCAACCCGAAGAATGCGACCAGAACCCGGTGGCTGGGCGGTGGGGTGTGGAGCCGGGTCGGGGGCGAGCCGGACCGGCGGTCACAAAAAAGAACGGCAGGTATGAACCGGGACTCTTCGCGGTGGAGTGTGGTGAGCCCGGCAGGCTCGGGGGTGCGGGGGTGTCCCCCGCATGAGCACAGCCCTTGCGGCTTTCGCGCGAAGCGCGCCCTTCTGCGAGGACCGTTTCACCGGCGCCGCGCACAACGCGGGTTATCCGCCGTACGACGGCGCCGGATTCGCCGCACCGCGTCTCGCCGTACCGGCGCCGGGAAAGGAGTGCCTTGCTCGCCGGGGGACAGGGTCCACCCGGCGAGTGAAGGCGCTCACGGTACCGGCCGAATCGGGCACAGAGACCTGTCGGATCAGGTGCGGGTGGCTCGGTTGACGGCCGACAGGATGGCTTTCAGGGAAGCCGTTACGGTGTTGGCGTCTACGCCTACGCCCCAGAGGGTTTGGTCGGAGAGGTGGCATTCGACGTAGGCGGCGGCTCGGGCGTCGGAGCCGGAGCTCATGGCGTGTTCGCTGTAGTCGAGGACGCGGAGGTCGATGCCTACTCGGCTGAGGGCGTCCACGAAGGCGGAGATGGGGCCGTTGCCTACGCCTTCGATTTCGCGGATCTCGCCGTCCATGCGGATGTCGGCGCTGATGACGTCCTTTTCGTCCACCCGGGAGACGTTGCGGTGGGCCAGGAGGGCGAAGCGGCCCCAGGGCTTGGCGGGGTTGGGGAGGAACTCGTCGCTGAAGATCTTCCACATCTCGGGGGGAGTGACCTCGCCGCCCTCGGTGTCGGTGCGGCCCTGGATGACGCCGGAGAACTCGATCTGCAGGCGGCGCGGCAGGTCGAAGCCGTGCTCGGCCTTCATGATGTACGCGACGCCGCCCTTGCCGGACTGGCTGTTGACCCGGATGACCGCCTCGTAGGTGCGGCCGACGTCCTTGGGGTCGATCGGCAGGTACGGCACGGCCCACGTGTGGGCGTCCACGGGCACACCGGCGGCCACGGCGTCGCGCTCCAGGGACTCCAGGCCCTTCTTGATGGCGTCCTGGTGGGAGCCGGAGAAGGCGGTGTACACCAGCTCGCCGCCGTAGGGGTGGCGCGGGTGGACGGGCAGCTGGTTGCAGTACTCGACGACGCGGCGGATCTCGTCGATGTCGCCGAAGTCGATCTGGGGGTCGATGCCCTGGGAGAAGAGATTCATCCCCAGGGTGACCA
The DNA here is from genome assembly GCF_042658925.1 of Sphaerisporangium aureirubrum. Classification (NCBI taxonomy): domain Bacteria; kingdom Bacillati; phylum Actinomycetota; class Actinomycetes; order Streptosporangiales; family Streptosporangiaceae; genus Sphaerisporangium; species Sphaerisporangium aureirubrum. Next base: position 50,758 of record NZ_JBHSRF010000025.1, on the reverse strand, counting down.
GGCAGACGTTGCCGGTGCGCTCGCCGTTGCCGAACAGGCAGCCCTCGATGCGGTCGGCCCCGGCCTGGTAGCCCAGCTCGGCGGCGGCGACGGCGGTGCCGCGGTCGTTGTGGGGGTGCAGCGACAGCACGATGGAGTCGCGGTACCGCAGGTTGCGGTGCATCCACTCGATCTGGTCGGCGTAGACGTTGGGGGTGGCCATCTCGACGGTGGCCGGCAGGTTGATGATGACCTTGTGGTCGGGGGTGGGCTGCCAGACGTCGTTGACGGCGTCGCACACCTCGACGGCGTACTCCAGCTCGGTGCCGGTGAAGGACTCCGGGGAGTACTGGAAGAAGATCGTGGTGCCGGTCATCTGGTCGGCCAGCTTCTTGCACAGCTTGGCGCCCTCGACGGCGATGGCGGTGATGCCGTCCTTGTCCTGGCCGAACACCACGCGCCGCTGCAGCGTGGAGGTGGAGTTGTACAGGTGGACGATGGCCTGCTTGGCGCCGCGCACCGACTCGAAGGTGCGCTCGATCAGCTCGGGGCGGGCCTGGGTCAGCACCTGGATCACCACGTCGTCGGGGACGCGGCCCTCTTCGATGATGCGGCGGACGAAGTCGAAGTCGGTCTGGGAGGCGGCGGGGAAGCCGACCTCGATCTCCTTGTAGCCCATGGAGACCAGCAGCTCGAACATCTTCAGCTTGCGGTGGGAGTCCATGGGGTCGATCAGGGCCTGGTTGCCGTCCCGCAGGTCGACGGCGCACCACTGCGGGGCCCGATCGATCACCTGATCAGGCCAGGTGCGGTCTTTCAGGCGTACGGGGGTGTACGCCTCGTAGCGCTGGAACGGCATGGGGCTGGGCTGCTGCTGGGGGTACATCCGTGCTCCTCGTCGGTTTTGTCAGAACCGGGGCGGCACAGGAGAGCTCTCTCTCGCCTTGGGAGTGTCGCCACCGGGGAATCCTCTGGCGGCCGACGCGCAGCACATCGCTCCGCGGCGAGGGAGCCGGCCTCTTACAGGCCCTCGCCGCGGCGGCTAAGAAGCAGCCCGCGCAGCATACGTTCGACGTTAGCAGACGGAGGGGGGTCGGTGAGACGGCGTCTCACCTGGTGGCCGCCCCCGGCCGTCTCCCCGGGCCCGGCCCGGCGTCCCCGTGCTGGTCAAGGGCTTGTCGGCCAGCCTTGCCAGGGTATGACACGCGGTACCCGTAAGCTCCCCCTAGAACCAATTGGGAGGCGGCATGCAGGACGGGGAGATCTTCTCGAAGATCAAGGAACTGATCGCGGAGGAGCACGCGCTGCGGGAGCGCGTGTCGTCCGGCGACGTGTCCTCAGAGGACGAGCGGAGCCGGGTCCGGCACCTGGAGGAGTCCCTCGACCAGTGCTGGGATCTGCTGCGTCAGCGCAAGGCCCACCGGGAGTACGGCGAGGACCCCGACAACGCGGCACCGCGGCCGGTCAACGAGGTGGAGAACTACCAGCAGTAACGGCGCCCCTGATTCCGGGAACTGAAACTTTCAGTTGCCCGGATGACGCCGAAAGCTTTCAATCGCAGGTAGGGACACATTTACATGCCCTCCGGCGGCTCTTCCTGCGTGGGCTCCTTTGATCGCTTGGTGATCCATTGACCGTGTGAACCGCGTGGCGTACGTTGCGCCGGAAACGTTCAGGTAATCCGTTGAAACGTTTCAGACTCAACTCACTCGCGGAGCCACGGTCGATAGGAGACCTCTGATGCGACGCCTAATGTCCGCGCGCTTACCGGCGGTGCGCGGCCGCGCTTGGCAAGGGTGGATCGGGATTCGGCCGAGGCCCGCGGCGGGGCTCGGAGAGCCCCCGGGCGCGACGTCGCCGACCTCCAGGCTGATCACCGCGGTCGCGGTCGCCTTCGCCGTCGTCGTCGCCGCACCGGCGATCGGGGCGGTGGGAGCGGAGAAGGAGCCCGTACCGGCGGCGGGCGGCGGCGCGAAAGGCGGGTCGAGCGCATCGCACTGGGTCAACACATGGGTGTCGATGCCCCAGCTGACCGAGCCGGGCAACATGCCGCCGGCTCCGTTCACGCAGGACGGCCTGGTGCTGGCCGACGCCACGCTCCGGCAGACGGTGCGCGTGACGGTCGGCGGGCGGCAGATGCGGCTGCGGTTCTCCAACGCCTTCGGCGGCGTCGCGCTGCCCATCACCAAGGTGTCGATCGCCCTTCCCGCGGGCGGGGCGGCCGGGGTCACCGGCATCCAGGCGGGGACCTCCCGTCCGGTGACCTTCAACGGGCGGCCCGGCGTGTCGATCCCGGTCGGGTCGCTGGCGGTGTCCGACCCGCTGAACTTCACCCTGGCCCCGCGGACCAACCTGGCGGTGACCATCTACCTGGCCACGGGCCAGGCCTCCAACAACATCACCTCGCACCCCGGCTCCCGGACCTCGTCGTACATCGTCTCCGGTGACCACGTCACCGACCAGGATCTGACCGGGGCCACGCGGACCGACCACTGGTACTTCCTCAGCGGGGTCGAGGTGTGGTCTCCCGGCTCGACGGCGGGCGTGGTGATGCTCGGTGACTCGCTCACCGACGGGCGCGGCTCCACCACCAACGGGAACGACCGGTGGCCCGACCAGTTGCTCGACCGCCTGCAGGCCAACCCGTCCACCCGCGACATCGCGGTGCTCAACCAGGCCGCCGGCGGCAACCGGGTCATGAACGACGGCCTCGGGCCGAACGCGCTGGCCCGGCTGGACCGGGACGTGCTGGCGCAGAGCGGCGCCGAGTGGCTGCTGGTCTTCGAGGGCGTGAACGACATCGGCACGGCCGCCGCCACCCAGGCCGCGCAGGAGACGGTCGCGGCCGACCTGATCGCGGCGTACGAGCAGATCATCACGCGGGCCCACGCCAAGAACCTCAAGGTGTACGGCGCGACGATCACGGCGTTCGGCGGCAACGTCCCCGGCTACGACGACCCGGACGGGTTCCGTGAGAACGCGCGCCAGATCGTCAACCGCTGGATCCGCACCAGCGGCCGGTTCGACGCGGTGATCGACTTCGACAGGGTCACCCGTGACCCGGCGAACCCCCGTCAGCTGCTGCCTGCCTACGACGTGGGCGACCACCTGCACTTCAACCCGACCGGCTACAAGGCCATCGCCGACTCCGTCCCGGCCCGGCTGTTCCAGGACTCCGGCCACTGGGGCTTCGAGTAAGACCTGCCCCGAACGGTGACCCGCCGCGCGAAGCGGCGGGTCACCGCTTGCTTTGGCAGGGGTTTGGCGGGAATCCGCCCTGACGCGTAGACACCGGGGGAATGAAGGGAGGTATGGCCGCCACGGGCGGACGGGGGTGGGCGGATGGTCTCGGATGTCCTGCCGGAGCGGGAGACACGGCGGCGGAATTTCGGCTATGCCCTGGTGAAATGGGCCTCGACCACCGACCACAAGGTGATCGGGAATCTTTATCTGATCACGGCGTTCGGGTTCTTCATGTTCGCGGGGCTGCTCGCGATGGTGATCCGGGCGGAGCTGCTCACGCCGGGGCTCCAGTTCGTGTCGGCCAAGACGTACAACGAGTACTTCACCATTCATGGCACGCTGATGTTGCTGTTGTTCGCGACGCCGCTGTTCGCCGGGTTCGCGAACGCGATCATGCCCCTGCAGATCGGGGCGCCGGACGTGGCGTTCCCCCGGCTGAACATGCTCAGCTACTGGCTGTTCCTGTTCGGCGGGCTGATGGTCATAGCGGGGATGGTGACGGCGGGCGGGGCGGCGGACTTCGGCTGGACGGGGTACACGCCGCTGTCGCGGGCCCAGTACTCGGACGGCGTCGGGCCGGACCTGTGGATCATGGGGCTGGTGATGTCGGGCCTCGGGACCATCCTCGGCGCGGTCAACTTCATCACCACGATCATCGCGATGCGGGCGCCGGGCATGACGATGTTCCGCATGCCGATCTTCACGTGGAACGTGCTGCTCACCAGCATGCTGGTGCTGCTGGCCTTCCCGGTGCTGGCGGCGGCGCTGATGGCGCTGGTGATCGACCGCAGGCTCGGGTCGCACATCTACGACCCGGCCACCGGCGGCGTGCTGCTGTGGCAGCACCTGTTCTGGTTCTTCGGCCACCCGGAGGTCTACATCGTCGCGCTGCCGTTCTTCGGCATCATCACCGAGGTGCTGCCGGTGTTCAGCCGCAAGCCGGTCTTCGGGTACATCGGCCTGGTGGGCGCGACCATCGCCATCGCCGGGCTGTCCGCGGCGGTGTGGGCGCACCACATGTTCGTCACCGGGCACGTGCTGCTGCCGTTCTTCTCCTTCATGTCCTTCCTGATCGCGGTGCCCACCGGCGTGAAGTTCTTCAACTGGGTGGGCACGATGTGGCGCGGCCACCTGGTCTTCCCCACGGCGATGATGTTCGCGGTGGGGTTCCTGGTGACGTTCCTGTTCGGCGGCCTGACCGGCGTCATCCTGGCGTCGCCGCCGCTGGACTTCCACGTCAGCGACACCTACTTCGTGGTGGCGCACTTCCACTACGTCCTGTTCGGCACCGTGGTGTTCGCCATGTTCTCCGGCTTCTACTTCTGGTGGCCGAAGCTGACCGGCAAGATGCTGAACGAACGCCTCGGGCAGCTCCACTTCTGGATGCTGTTCCCCGGCTTCCACCTGACGTTCCTCGTCCAGCACCTGCTCGGCACGCAGGGCATGCCGCGCCGCTACGCCGACTACCCGGCGGAGCCCAATCTGATCATCATGAACCAGCTGTCGTCCGCCGGCGCGTTCCTCCTCGGCGCGTCCACGCTGCCGTTCCTCTTCAACGCCTGGCTGACCTGGCGGCGCGGGGCGAAGGTGACCGTGAACGACCCCTGGGGCCACGGCAACTCGCTGGAGTGGGCCACCTCCTGCCCGCCGCCCCGGCACAACTTCACGCGCCTGCCGCCGATCCGCTCCGAGCGCCCGGCCTTCGACGCGCAGTACGCCCTGCGCCCGCTCCCCCGGGAGAGCGCGCGCAAGGAGTGAGCGTCACACGGCGAGCAGCCGGTGCACCTCCTCGTCGTGCAGGTCGTCGGCGGTGCCGTCGCGCACGACGTGCCCGGCGTCCAGGATCAGGAAGCGGTCGGCGAGCCGCAGCGCCAGGTCGAGGTACTGCTCGACCAGCAGCACCGCGAGCCCCGAGCCGTGCAGCCGCTCGATGGCCTCCTCGATCTCCAGGATGATGGACGGCTGGATGCCCTCGGTGGGCTCGTCCAGGATCAGCAGCTTGGGCCGGGTGACCAGCGCCCGCGCCATGGCGAGCTGCTGCTGCTGGCCCCCGGACAGGAAGCCCGCCCGCCGCTTCAGCAGCGGCTTGAGCCGGGGGAACACCTCCAGCGCCTCGTCGATCGCGGTGGGGTCCTTGTGCGGGGAGGCCTCCAGCGTCACCAGCAGGTTGCCCTGCACGCTGAGCTGCGGGAACGTCTCGTGCCCCTGCGGCACGTAGCCCAGGCCGAGCCGCACCCGCTCGTGCGGCGGCAGGCGCGTCACGTCGGTGCCCTCGAACGTGACGGTGCCCCCGGTGGCGGGCAGCACGCCCATCACCGTGTTGAGCAGCGTGGTCTTGCCGACGCCGTTGCGCCCCATGACGCAGACCAGGCTCCCCGGCTCCACCTCGAACGACACGCCGAACAGCACGCGCGCCCTGCCGTACCCGGCCTCCAGGCCCTGTACCGACAGCATCACTTCACCTCCCCGGCGGACGTGCCGACGGCCGCCGTACCCCTCGCGTCGTGGTCCCCGGCGCCGGCCTCTTCCCGTGCCCGGCCGAGGTAGACCTCCTGCACGTGCGGGTCGGCGCGGACCTCGTCCACCGATCCCTCGGTCAGCACCTTGCCCTCGTGCAGGACGGTGACGACCGAGGCGTACCGCCGCAGGAACTCCATGTCGTGCTCGATCACGATGACCGTGTGGTCCTTGGCGATCTCGGTGAGCAGCAGCCCGGTGCGCGACCGCTCGTCGGCCGACATGCCGGCCACCGGCTCGTCCAGCAGCAGCAGCCGGGGCCGCTGCGCGATCAGCATGCCGATCTCCAGCCACTGCCGCTGCCCGTGGGACAGCACCCCGGCCGGGCGCCCGGCGAGGGCGTCCAGCCCGGTGATCTCCATCGCCGCGGCGACGGCGTCGGAGACCCCGCGCCGCCGCCGCGCCAGCGACCACAGCGGCCTGCGGAAGGACGCCGCCAGGTCGAGGTTCTCCACGACGGTGAGCTTCTCGAACACCACCGAGGTCTGGAAGGTGCGTCCCACGCCCATCCGGACGATCTCGTGTTCCTTGCGGCCCACCAGGTCGATCCCTTCGAACCGCACCGACCCGGCGGCGGGCTTGGTGAGCCCGGTGATGACGTCGATCAGGGTGGTCTTGCCCGCGCCGTTCGGGCCGATCAGGAAGCGCAGCTCGCCGTGCTGGACGGTGAAGTCGATGCCGTCGATGGCGCGGAACCCGTCGAACACCACCGCCAGGTCCCGCACCTCCAGCAGCGCGCCGTCGTGCTCGGTCATGCGGGCTCCCTCCTGCGTGCGGCGATCATGCCGCGCGCGGCGGCGGCGACCCCGAAGATGCCCTTCGGCGCGAGCGTCATGACCAGGATGAACAGCGCGCCCTGCAGGTACAGCCAGCCGTCGGCGAACTGCTCGCTGAACGAGGTCTTGGCGTACCCCATGACCACGGCGCCGAGGATGGCGCCGGCCAGGGAGAACCTGCCGCCGACCGCGACCGCGACGACCAGTTCGAGCGAGGGCACCACGCCGAGCAGCGCGGGCGAGATGATGCCGACGACCGGGACGAACAGCGCCCCGGCCAGCCCCGCCATGCCGGCGGACACCGCGAAGGTGATGGTCTTGACGGTCGCGGGGTTGTAGCCGAGGAACCGGACCCGGTCCTCGCCGTCGCGCACCGCGATGAGCAGCCGCCCGAACCTGCTGCGCACCATCTGCCAGGCCAGCAGGTACAGCAGGCCGAGCACGACGGCGACCACGATGTACAGCCCGCGCTGGGTGTTGTCGGCGGCCAGGTCCTGGCCGAACAGGTCGAAGAAGTTGGTGAGCCCGTTGGTGCCGCCGGTGAGCCCCTGCTGGCCGACCAGCAGGATGACCAGGGCGGCGGCGAGCGCCTGGGTGAGGATGGCGAAGTACGCGCCGCGCACGCGCTGCCGGAACACCAGCGAGCCGAGCAGCACCGCGAGCAGCACGGGCCCGGCCACCGCGAACACGACGGCGAGCACGGGATTGCCGAACGGCACCCACAGCCCGGGCAGCTTCTCCACGCCGCTCCACACCATGAAGTCCGGCAGGTCTCCCCCGGCGTCGTGCAGCTTGAGGTACATGCCCATGGCGTAGCCGCCGAAGCCGAAGAACACGCCCTGGCCGAGGGTCAGCATGCCGCCCTGGCCCCAGGCCAGGCCGATGCCGAGGGCCACGATGGCGTAGCAGAGGTACTTGGCGAGCAGCCCGAGCCGGAACGGCTCCAGCAGCAGCGGGGCCACCACCAGCGCGAGCACCGCGATGGTGGCGAACACGGCCGGGCCGCGCAGGCGCGTGCCCCAGGACGGCCCGGGTGGCGGGGCCGCGACCGTCACGACGTCGCGAACGGTGGTCGTCATGTGAGCGCCCTCGATCGAAGTACGAACAGGCCCTGCGGCCTGACCTGGAGGAACGCGATGATGGCCACGAAGACGATCACCTTGGCCAGGCTGGCGTTGGTCCAGAACTCGGCGTAGGAGTTGAGCAGGCCGAGCGCGGCCGCGGCGAGCACCGCGCCGCGCAGCTGCCCGAGGCCGCCGGCCACCACGACGAGGAACGCGTCCACGATGTAGTAGGTGCCGAGGGCCGGGCCCACCGGGCCGATGAGGGTGAGCGCCACGCCCGCGATCCCGGCGAGGCCGGAGCCGATGAAGAACGTGCGCTGGTCGACCCGCCCGGTGTTGATGCCGCTGACCGCGGCGAGCTGGCGGTTCTGCATGACCGCCTGCATGCGGCGCCCGTGGGAGCTGCGCGTCATGTACACCCAGATCGCGACGACGCTGCCGATGGCGAGGGCCATGATGAACATGCGGTTGTAGGGCAGGATGCCGAGGCCGCCCTGAAGCCAGGTGGGCGCCGAGACCTGCACGTTGGGCGCCCCGAACAGGTCGCGGGCGAGCTGCTGGAGCACCAGGCTGACGCCCCAGGTGAGCAGCAGCGTGTCGAGGGGGCGGCCGTAGAAGTGGCGGATGGCCGTGCGTTCGAGGATCCAGCCCATGACGCCGGCCACGGCGAACGCGACCGGGAGCGCGACGAGCACGGCCTGGCGTCCGGCCCAGTCCTGCAGCAGATAGGCGGTGTACGCGCCGGCCATGATGAACTCGCCGTGCGCCATGTTGATCACGCCCATCTGGCCGAACGTGAACGTGAGGCCGAGCGCGATGAGCAGCAGCACGGCCCCGATGGACAGTCCGATGGGGAGCTGGTTGACTACCGCCTCCACCTGGCCGTCACCTCCCTCGCGCCCGGGCCGACCGCCATGACGGCACGTCCGGCGCGCCGGCCATGTCAGTCCCGTTGTGCATAAGCCGAAGATCCCTTCTGTACGGCGGGCGGGGACGGCCCTGCCGGTTCCGGAACGCGGGGGCGCCGCGTCGCCGCGCCGCGGTGCTTCCCGCGGTCGGGTCGCCTCCCGCGTCCCGGAACCCGTTCTGGTGTGGCCGGGTGAGACCCTCGCCCGGCCACGCTCTTTCGTCGGGCACGCCTCCTGTTAGGTGAGGCCGCCCGCCCAGGAGTAGGTCTTCAGGTAGGGGTCGGGCTTGATGGGCTTGCCGGAGTTCCAGACCTCCTTGATCAGGCCGTCGGCCTCGATCACGCCGATCCGCGCGGTCTTGTACATGTGCTGGTTCTCGCCGTCGATGGTCACCAGACCCTCGGGCAGTTCCAGCGCGATGCCGCCGGCCGCCTTCTTCACCGCCTCGATGTCGACGCTGCCGGCCTTCTTCGCCGCCTCGGCCCACAGGTAGACCGCGTTGTAGCCGGCCTCCATCGGGTCGGACGTCGGACGGTCGGCGCCGTACTTAGCCTTGAACGCGTCGACGAACTTCTTGTTGGCCGGGTTGTCGGTGGTCTGGTAGTAGTTCCACGCCACGAGGTGCCCGGCGATGTTGTCGACGCCGATGCCCTTGACCTCTTCCTCGGCGACGCTGACCGACATGACCGGCATCTGCTCGGCGGTGACCCCGGCGCTCTTCAGCTGCTTGAAGAAGGCCACGTTGCTGTCGCCGTTCAGCGTGTTGAACACCGCGTCCGGCTTGGCCTGCACCACCTTGTTGACCAGCGTGCTGTACTCGGTGTGGCCGAGCGGCGTGTACTCCTCCCCGAGGATCTCCATGCCGTTCGCCGCCGCGTACGCCTTGATGATCTTGTTGGCGGTGCGCGGGAAGACGTAGTCGCTGCCGACCAGGAAGATCTTCTTCTTGCCCTCTTCCTTCAGGTAGTCCAGACCGGGGACGATCTGCTGGTTGGTCGTGGCGCCGGTGTAGAAGATGTTCGGAGAGCTCTCCAGGCCCTCGTACTGCACCGGGTACCACAGCAGGCCCTTGCGCTTCTCGAAGACCGGGAGCATGGCCTTGCGGCTGGCGGAGGTCCAGCCGCCGAACACCGTGGCCACCTTGTCCTGGGCGATCAGCTTCGTGGCCTTCTCCGCGAAGGTGGGCCAGTCGGACGCGCCGTCCTCGACGACCGGTTCGATCTTCTTGCCGAGCACGCCGCCCGCGGCGTTGATCTCCTCGATGGCGAGCAGTTCCGCGTCCCTGACGGTGACCTCGCTGATCGCCATGGTGCCGCTCAGCGAGTGCAGAATGCCTACCTTGATCGTGTCGTTCCCAGCCCCTGCGGAGGCACCGCCCGAAGCCGTCGTCGGCTCACCGCCACAGGCGGTGAGTCCGGTCGCCAAGAGCGCGACGGCGGCCCCGATGCGCCAAGCTGAATTCCGCAATTACTCCTCCTTGCCGATACGGCCCCCGCACCGACCCGTCTGCCGCAAAGGTGTGCGAACGAGGTTTCGCGACAACGTCGCGATTGTTAATTGCCGTTTACCGGCTCTTCACCGCAACAACACGACCGCACTTCAGAGACCCGGCACCATAAGGGTTTTCGCGCCGGCCGAATGGGGGAAACGCCACGCGTGGATTTCTCACCGATAGCGAAAGATTCTGGTGAATTGAGTGCGCGGCCGGGCGGAGTATGGTGACAGAGGGCTCCGGTGGGGCCGACACGAATCGGAAATCCCCACGTCACGTCACCGAAACCGCGGTTGCCTAGGGTCCGGCCATGCGGCTCACCCCACACGAACAGGAACGCCTGCTCATCCATGTAGCGGCGGGTGTCGCCCGTGACCGGCAAGCCCGTGGGCTGCGCCTGAACCACCCGGAGGCGACCGCGATCATCGCCTCCTTCCTGCTGGAGGGCGCCAGGGACGGCCGCAGCGTGGCCGACCTGATGGAGGCGGGCCGCAAGGTGCTCCGCCGCGAGGACGTCATGGAGGGGATCCCCGAGATGCTGGAATCGGTGCAGATCGAGGCGACGTTCCCCGACGGCACCAAGCTCGTCACCGTCCACCGGCCGATCCAGTAGACACGCCGATGATCCCCGGAGAGATCGTGCACACCGGCCCGCCCGTCCCGCTCAACCCGGGACTCGAGCGGGTCACCCTGCGTGTCGTCAACACCGCCGACCGGCCCGTCCAGGTGGGGTCGCACTACCACTTCGCCGCCGCCAACCCCGGGCTGGAGTTCGACCGCTCCGCCGCGTGGGGGCTGCGGCTCGACGTGCCCGCGGGCACCGCCGTCCGGTTCGAGCCCGGCGTCGAGCGTGACGTCACCCTCGTGCCCATCGGCGGGCGCCGCGTCGTCCCCGGCCTGCGCCCCGAATGGGCCGGGCCGCTCGACCACGGACCGCCCGCCACCGAACCATCGACCACCAGCGCGGACGGGGACGCGAATGCCTGAACCGGCGATCGAACGCCCGAGATACGCCGTCCTGTACGGCCCGACGACCGGCGACCGGATCCGTCTCGCGGACACCGATCTGTTCGTCGAAGTGTCGGAGGACCTCAGCAGGGGCCAGGACGGCGGGGGCGACGAGGTCGTCTTCGGTGGCGGCAAGGTCATCCGCGAATCCATGGGACAGGCCCGGGCGACCCGGGCCGAGGGCGCCCCCGACCTGGTCATCACCGGCGCGGTGATCCTCGACCACTGGGGCGTGGTGAAGGCCGACATCGGCGTGCGGGACGGCCGCATCGCCGCCATCGGCAAGGCCGGCAACCCCGACACCATGGACGGCGTCCATCCCGACCTGGTGATCGGCCCCTCCACCGAGGTGCTGTCCGGCAACGGCAAGATCCTCACGGCCGGGGCCATCGACTCGCACGTCCATCTCATCTGCCCGCAGATCGTGGACGAGGCCCTGGCCGCCGGGGTGACCACGATCATCGGCGGCGGCACCGGGCCCGCCGAGGGCACCAAGGCCACCACCGTCACCGGCACGTGGTACCTCGCCCGCATGCTGGAGTCGATGGACGGCATGCCCGTCAACGTCGCCCTGCTCGGCAAGGGGAACACGGTCAGCGAAGAGGCGCTGCTGGAGCAGCTGCGCGCCGGGGCCTCGGGGTTCAAGCTGCACGAGGACTGGGGCACCACGCCGTCGGCCATCGACGCCTGCCTGCGGGTCGCCGACGCGACCGGCGTGCAGGTGGCCATCCACACCGACACCCTGAACGAGGCCGGGTTCGTCGAGTCGACGCTGGCGGCCATCGGCGACCGGATGATCCACGCCTACCACACCGAGGGGGCGGGCGGCGGGCACGCGCCCGACATCATCAAGGTCGCCTCGTACGGCAACGTGCTGCCGTCCTCGACCAACCCGACGCGCCCGCACACGGTGAACACCCTGGACGAGCACCTCGACATGCTGATGGTCTGCCACCATCTCAACCCCGCGGTACCCGAGGACCTCGCGTTCGCCGAGTCGCGGATCCGGCCGTCCACCATGGCCGCCGAGGACGTGCTGCACGACATCGGGGCGATCTCGATGATCGGCTCGGACTCCCAGGCGATGGGGCGGATCGGCGAGACGGTGATCCGCACCTGGCAGACCGCGCACGTCATGAAGAAACGGCGGGGCGCCCTGCCCGGCGACGGGCCCGCCGACAACCTGCGCGCCCAGCGGTACGTGGCGAAGTACACCATCTGCCCGGCCGTGGCGCACGGGCTGGACGCGCACGTCGGGTCGGTGGAGACCGGCAAGCTCGCCGACCTGGTGTTGTGGGAACCGGCGTTCTTCGGCGTGAAACCCGACGTGGTGCTCAAGGGCGGCGTCATCGCGTACGCGCAGATGGGCGACGCCAACGCGTCCATCCCCACGCCGCAGCCGGTGATGCCGCGCCCGATGTTCGGCGCCGCGCCGAAGACGGCCGCGGCGACGTCGCTGCACTTCGTGGCGCCCATCGCCCTGGAGGGCGGGCTGGCCGGGCGGCTCAACGTCGACCGGCGGCTGGTGCCGGTGGCGGACGTGCGGCGGCGGGGGAAGTCGTTCATGCCGCACAACGACACTCTGCCCGTCGTGGACGTCGATCCCGACACCTTCGCCGTCCGGGTGGACGGCGAGCTCATCGAACCCGCCCCGGCCGTGGAACTCCCCATGGCCCAGCGCTACTTCCTGTTCTGACCATGACGGCGGCGCTGCTGCTCCTCGCCGACTCCCGGCTCCCGGCCGGCGGCCACGCCCACTCGGGGGGCGCCGAACAGGCGGTGCGAACCGGTGCCATCACCGGTTCCGGCGACCTGACGGCGTTCCTGCGCGGACGCCTGGCCACCACCGGGCTGGTCGCCGCGGCGCTCGCCGCGGCAGCGTGCGCGCTGGCGGCATCGGACCCGGACGGCGCCTCGGAGCCCGCCGGAATGCCGGACGGTGCCGGACGGCCGGGCCGTGCGGAAGCACCGGACGAGGGCCCGGCAGGCGCCTGGCGGGAGCTGGACGCCGAGGCGGACGCGCGGACGGCGTCGCCCGCGCAGCGGGACGCGAGCCGCACCCAGGGGCGGCTGCTGCTGCGCAGCGCGCGGCGCATCTGGCCCTCGGCCGCGCTGGACGCGCTGGCGAAGGCCCTGCCGGAGGGGACGCACCATCCGATCGCGCTCGGCGCCGTCGCGGCGGCGGCGGGCTGCGATCCGTACGACGCGGCCCTCGCGTCCGCGTACACCACGATCACCGGGCCCGCCACCGCGGCGGTCCGGCTGCTCGGGCTCGACCCCGTCGTCGTGCACCGGGTGCTCGCCGGCCTCGCGCCGGAGCTCGAAGGCGTGGCCCGCGCGGGGCACGCCGGCACCGCGTGGGAGGAGCTTCCCGCGCATGCCGCCCCCGCACTCGATCTGCTGGCCGAACAGCACCTACGCACGGAGGTACGGCTCTTTGTCAGCTAATCACGACGACCGCCACGACCGTCCCGACCCGCACGGCCGGGCACTGCGCCTCGGCGTCGGCGGCCCGGTCGGAAGCGGCAAGACCGCCCTGGTCGCGGCGCTGTGCCGCACACTCGGACCGGTTCTGCGCCTCGGTGTGGTCACCAACGACATCTACACGACCGAGGACGCCGACTTCCTGCGCCGCGCGGGGGTGCTCGACCCCGAGCGCATCGTCGCCGTGCAGACCGGTTGCTGTCCCCACACCGCCATCCGCGACGACATCGCGGCCAACCTCGACGCGATCGAGACCCTGGAGGAACGCTTCGGGCCGCTCGACCTCGTCATCGTGGAGAGCGGCGGGGACAACCTGACCGCGACCTTCAGCAGAGGGCTGGCCGACCAGCAGATCTTCGTGCTGGACGTGTCCGGCGGCGACAAGGTGCCCCGCAAGGGCGGCCCCGGGGTCACCGGCGCCGACCTTCTGGTCATCAACAAGACCGACCTCGCCAAGCACGTCGGCGCCGACCTGACCGTCATGTCCAGGGACGCGGCGGCCGTACGGGACGGCAAACCCGTGCTGTTCACCTCGATCCGTGAGGTACCGGAGGTGTACGCCGTGGCCGAGTGGGTCCACGGGGTCACCCAGGCCTGGGCGCACGCCCAGACCGGGCCGCACGGCCACGCCGTCCCGACCTCCGGTTCCTGAGTGCTCCAGGTCGAGCGGCGTACGTTGCGGGCGCGGGCGGTGGTCGGCACCGAACGGGCCGGCGGGCGCACCGTGCTCCGCTCGCTCCGGTCGGATCCGCCGCTGACCCTGCGGCAGACCGGGCCGGAGCGGGTCCATCTGGTCTCCACCGCGGCGGGCCCGCTCGGCGGCGACCTGCTGGAACTGGTGGTCGACGTGGCCGCGGGGACCACGCTGGAGATCGCGTCGGTGGCGAGCACCCTGGTGCTGCCCGGCCCCGGCACCTCCCGCGTGACGGTGCGCGCCCGGGTGGGCGCCGGGGCGGTGCTGCGCTACGCCCCCGAGCCCACCGTGCTCGCGGCCGGGTGCGATCACCGGATGGACGTACGGCTGGAACTGGACGAGGACGCGGTGGTGTCCTGGCGGGAGGAGATCGTGTTCGGCCGGCACGGCGAACGCCCCGGCGCCTGCCGCTCGCGCTTCGACGCCACGGCCGGCGGCGTGCCCCTGCTGCGTCAGGAGCTCTCCGTGGGCGACCCCGCGGTGGACGGCAGCCCGGCGGTGTACGGCGACGCCCGCTGCGTCGGCAGCGTGCTGCTCACCGGCGTGCGCCCGGCGGCTCCGCTGCTCTCCGAGGGCTGCGCCGTGCTGCCCCTCGCCGGTCCCGGCACCCTGGTCTCCGCCCTCGCCCCGGACGCCCCGGCGCTGCGGGCCAGGCTGACCTGGGGGGAGGCCGAGGCGGGCCGGGCGTCTCCGGCGTGACGGCTCAGACGACCGGGCCTTCCCAGGCGGCTCGGTCGCGAGGGCTCAATCGGCTCAATCGGCTCAGACGGCTCAGTCGTAGAAGCCGAGACGGCGCAGCTGCTTGGGGTCGCGCTGCCAGTCCTTGGCGACCTTGATGCGCAGGTCCAGGTAGACGCGGGTGCCGAGCAGGGCCTCGATCTGGGCGCGGGCCCGGGTGCCGACGTCCTTCAGCCGCGCGCCCTTAGGGCCGATCACGATGGCCTTCTGCGAAGGGCGCTCCACGAACATGTGGGCGTACACGTCCAGCAGGTCGTCCCGGCCCTCGCGGGGGCCCATCTCCTCCACGACCACCGCGATGGAGTGCGGGAGCTCGTCGCGCACGCCCTCCAGCGCGGCCTCCCTGATCAGCTCGGCCACCAGCATCTGCTCGGGCTCGTCGGTCAGCTCGCCGTCCGGGTAGAGCGGCGGCGACTCCGGCAGCCGTTCGATCAGCTGGTCGGCGAGCACGTCGAGCCGGTCCCCCGACTCCGCCGAGACCGGGATGATCTCCGCGAAGTCCGCGAGCTCCGACACGGCGAGCAGCCGGCGCGCGATCTGCTCCCGGTCGGCGAGGTCGCACTTGGTGAGCACGGCGACGACCGGTGTCTTCTTGACGGCGGCGAGCTTCTCGGCGATGAAGCGGTCGCCCCTGCCGATCTGCTCGTCGGCGGGCACGCAGAAACCGATCACGTCCACCTCGGTCAGCGTGGACAGCACCAGGCTGTCCAGGCGCTCGCCGAGGAGCGTACGGGGCCGGTGGAGGCCAGGGGTGTCGACGACGACGAGCTGCGCGCCCGGCCGATGGACGATGCCGCGGATGGCGCGGCGGGTCGTCTGCGGCTTGGAGGACGTGATGGCCACCTTGGCGCCGACCAGCGCGTTCATAAGCGTCGACTTACCCACGTTGGGCCTGCCGACGAAACAGGCGAAACCGGCACGGAACTTAGTGGCTGAGGAACTCACGCTCCCCATTGTCCCGGATCAGATGAAGCGGCCCTTCACGGTGCCGTCCGGCGCGGCCAGGAAAAGCACCGCGCCGCCGAGATCCTCGATCACCGCGGTGTCCTCGTCGGACGGCTCCTCACCGTCGGTGACCAGGGCCGCCGCCTCCAGCGACACGGCCCCGCCGGACACCGCCATCGCCACCGCCACCTGCACCGCGGTCAGCTTCAAGGACGGCAGGTCCACGTTCGTCGCCGTGTAGGTGCGCCCGGTCTCGTCCCGCACGGCCGCCCCCTCGGCGGTGCCGTTCCGCGCCCGCACCGCCCGCGCCAGCGTAATGATCTTGCTGTCCTCAGGATCGAGGCTCTTCTCGCTCACGCGCCAAGGCTACTGGTCCCCCCCGCCCGGCCGTCATACCGTCCCGCCACCCGGATCACTGGCCGGCGGGCTCCTGGACGGCGGCCGTGATGGACTCGGCGAGGCGCTCGGTCTGCGCGGGATCGAGGTGGGCCACGCCCGTGTGGACCAGGGAGATGAGCAGGTCGCCGGTCCGCACGACGACCAGGTGCATCTCGTACGGGTAGCCGCCCACCCGGCCGCGGAAACGGCGGGCCTCCATGCCGTCGCCGAGGGGGCGCAGGGAAAGCCCGGAGGCGACGAGGCGGTCACCGCGGCCCGCGCTGTCCATAGTGGCGGAGGGACAGGAACGGATCAGGTCGCGGATGTGGCGCAGGGCCTGGCCCGCGTCGCCGTCCGGATAGACCGCGAGGACGACCCCCGCGGTCTCGCCGAGGTGGTCGCCCTCGAAGGAGGCGGACTCGGCGAGGGCGGGTTCCTCCTCGTCCGGCCTGCCCTCGGCGAGGTCGAAGAGACGGGCGCAGTCCCGCTCGGCGGGCTGGAAGGGCGAGTGCCAGGCGGTGTCGGCGCGGTGGGCGAAGTCGACGTTCGGGTCGATCAGCCTGGTCACGGCGGCGCGGGCCCGGCCCAGTTCCTCGGGGCCCGCCGCGCCGTCGCCTGGGCCACAGGCCGCCGTGGCCCAGGCGAACAGGGCGCAGACCAGGAACACACCAGTGACGCGCATCGCGCTCCCCCGACATCCCGCACGCGGGATTCCCCGGCTCCCGCCGAGGGGTTACTTCCCGGCCGCTCCCCCGGCAACCTCGTTGATCGTCAACGCTTACCGGCTGTTGGGATCTTCATGGCGCGCGGCCCCGGCGTGGATGCTTGCCGCCGTCCCCGCCCCGGACGGGCGACGGCCGCACTACGCTTCTGCGGCGGACCCGTACGGCGTGCGCCGGTGCGGCTCGCGTGAGGGGGCTGGGGCATGGGCGGTCGAGGGGTTCTCGCCACCGGGCTGGCGCTGGCGCTGGCGGCGGGGCCGGGCGCGGCGCCCGTGCTCGCGGAGGCGGCGCCGGTGCGGTGCGCGCCGCAGCGGGGCGGGACGCAGGTCGGGGAGTCGTGGGGGCAGCGGCGGCTGGCGTTCACCGGGGTGTGGCCGCTGACCCGGGGCGAGGGCGTCACGGTGGCGATGATCGACAGCGGGGTGGACGCGCGGCATCCGCAGGTGCGGGTGGCCAAGGCGGTCGACCTCACCGGGACCGGGGCGCGGGACTGCCTCGGGCACGGGACGGCGGTGGCGGGGATCATCGCGGGGGCGGACATGCCGGAGATCCCGTTCAGCGGGGTCGCCCCGAAGGCCCGGCTCATCTCCATCAAGCAGACCAACGACGAGCGGGGCGACGTGGCGCTGCTCGCGCGGGGCATCGTGCGGGCCGCCGAGCTCGGCGCCAAGGTCGTCAACGTGTCCATCCAGACCAACGACCAGCCCGACCTGAAGGCCGCCGTCGACTACGCCCTCGCCCGGGACGTCGTCATCGTGGCCGCGGCGGGCAACACCGGCAACACGGGCGACGGCGCCTCCGCGCCCGCCTACCCCGCCGCCTACCCCGGCGTGCTGTCGGTGGGCTCGGCCGGGCCGGACGGGCACCGCACCGACTTCTCCAACGCCACCACACCGGTGTCCGTGCTCGCGCCCGGGCAGGACGTCACCAGCACCTGGCCCGGGGGCGCGTACCGCCAGGACCTGGACGGCACGAGCTACGCCGCGCCGTACGTCGCCGGGGTCGCGGCCCTGGTGCGGGCCCGGCATCCCGAGCTGGACAACGTGCGGGTGCGGCGGCGCATCGAGGTCACCGCGGACGGGGCCACCGGGGCCGGGAACGGGGCCGGGATGGTGAATCCGCTGCTCGCGGTCACCGCGATCCTGCCGTCGGAGGCGGTCGCCATCGCGCCTCCGGTGCCGCCGCCGCTGCCGTCCGGCGTGGTGAGCAAGGCCGTGCCGCCGGACCGGGAGGCCATCTCGATGTCGGTCGGCGTGACGGTGATCGCGCTCGGCGCGGCGGCGCTGGTGACCGGGGTGAGCCTGGTGCTGCCGCTCGGGCGCAGGCGGGGGTGGCGGCCCGGGCGGGCGGTCGTGCCGGACGAGTGACCTGGGGAGATGTGCGCGGGCGACCGAAAAGGCGCTCGGCCGTCTTGGGGCCGCGATTTCATGAGGCCTGATCAGGTCTTGGCCCGTTACTCGCCGGTAGATCAACAAGACCGTAACAGGTGCTACACAAGTGACTAAATATCCGGAATGTTACTTGTTCCTGTGGTGTCATGTGCTGCGGAGATTGTGTGATCCACAGGGGAAGGCAAAGGGACATGCAGGCACTAATGCCGGGGGACCCCCAAATAATAGGCGAATACTCCCTGCTTGGACGCCTTGGACAGGGTCCCCGCGGCATCGCCTACCTCGGCCGGGTGAGCGTGACTCCGGTTCCGGCCGGTACCGGGAGCACCGCGGCAGCTGGCGAAGCGGCGGACCGGTTGTTCGTCGTCACGTCCCTTCCCCCGCGTCCCGGCGCCGACGCGGCGACGCGCGCGGCCGTCCTCGACGACCTTTCCGCGGCACGGCGGGTGTCCAGCGCGTACACGGTGCGCGTCGTGGACGCCGGCTGGGACGGCGACCGGCCGTACGTGGTCCGCGAGCACGTCGAGGGCCGTTCCCTGCGCGAGACCGTCGAGACGGACGGCCCGCTGACCGGCGACCCCCTGGAGCGCCTGGCCGTCGGCGCCCTCACGGCCCTCACCGCCGTCCACCTCGCCGGCCTCACCCACCGCGCCCTCGGCCCCGAGAACATCCTGCTGACCCCGGACGGCCCCCGCGTCACCGACTTCGCCCTCCCCTCCCCCGGCCTCCCCGTCCCCGGCACCCCTGCGGACGACGTCCACGCCTGGGCCGCGACGCTCGCCTACGCCGCGACCGGGACCACCCCGTCCGGTGTGCCCGGCCTCGATCTGACCGTCCTCCCCGCTCCGTTGCGCGATGTGGTGGCCGCCTGCCTGGCGCCCGCTCCCGCGGACCGGCCCACCGCGCAGGGCGCCATGCTCTGGCTCCTCGGCCAGGACCGCGCCGCCGGGCCGCAGCCGGGTGTGGCGCCCGCCGGTGAGGTGACCGGGGTCACCCGGCCCGCGCCTCCGGCGTCCGGTGGGCTGCCCGCCGTTCCCGGCGGTCCCGCCGCCGTGGTGCCGCCGGTGGAGAACGAAGAGGCGGGGGCGGTGTGGGCGGTGCCCACGCAGGAGGCTCCCGCCCAGGTGTGGGGGGCTCCGGCGCTGCCCACCGAGGAGGCGCCCGCGGAGAAGGCGGCGCCCGTCGCCGTGACCGGTACGGACGAGCCCGCGACGACGATCACGCGTAAGAAGATCGGCGGACGGTTCCCGGTGGGGCTGGCCGCGGGGCTCGGCCTCGTGGTCGGGCTGTCGGGGCTCGGGCTGTGGGGCGCGAGCCACTACTCGGCACCGCAGCAGATCGGGCGGCTGGCCGCGGAAGGCGACGCCGCCGGGGGGTCGGCGGCCGGCGACGGCGCCGCGGACACCGGCGGTACCAGCGGCGTCGGCGGCACCTCCGCGCCGCGGGCCCAGGTCACGGTCCCGTGGGCCGTCACTCCCGGGCCGTCCCAGTCCGGCGTCTACCCGCTGGACATCGGCGACGACCCGTCCGTCCCGACCATCTCCCCCGGCCCTCAGTTCACCCCGCCCGCCGTACCGACCTCGGCCCCCACCCCCGTGCCGACCCCGACCGGCCCGGCCACCCCGACCCCGGCCCCCACGGTCACCGTGACCGTGTCACCGTCCGCCGAGGGAACCCCCAGCGCCCCGGGCACACCCACCCCGGACAACGGCACCCCGAGCCCTTCCCTCAGCGGCACCCCCACTCCCGGCGGGACTCCGACCCCCGGTGGCACCCCGACCGCTGGCGGGACGCCGACGCCGAGCGGCACCGTCACGCCGACCGCGTCCGGACCCGCCACCCCGCAGCCGAGCGTGTCCCGGACCGCCACCCCCGGCCCCACGGTGTCCCGCACGGTCCGGCCGACCCCCTCGGGCACCCACCCGGCCCCGCCCAGGCCCACCGTGACCCGGACGATCACCGCCCCGCCGCGCACCACCGCCCGCCCGTCGTACTCGCTGCCCCGCACCCAGCCCGTGGGCACCAACCCGTACAACCCGCAGCGAGTGTGCAACTCGGCCGGCAAGGGCAGCGCCTTCTACGTCCAGCGCTCCAGCACCTTCAGCGGCGGCACCACCTACCAGCTGTACGACACCACGACCGGCGCCAACTGCGTGGTCACCCTCAAGACCGCCAACATCGGCGTCGCCACCCCGGTGTCCGCGACCCTGGAGATCCAGGGCTCGGCCCCCATCACCGACAAGGGCTCCTTCGCCTACTACGCCGGCCCAGTGATCCAAACCGCCAAGGGCAAATGCGTCCGCTTCACCGGCACCGCCGGCGCCGCCTCCACCACCGTCCCCTTCGGCAACTGCGGCTGACACCCCCCGCCCCACCCTGAACCCCGACCCGGCCGACCCCATGTACCGGCGAACCCGGCACCGCTAACTGCGGGCACCCCGATGTACGCAGGCACCCAGACGTGCCTCCCGCACCATCCACTTCGTCACGCGTCTCCGGCACCGACACGGCCGGATCCAGGCACGGCGAAACCAGCGCCGTTCACAGCGGGGCAACCCGGTGTGCGCAGGCGCCCACGGAAATGGTCCTTGCGAGGGGGCGCGCTTCGCGCGGAAGCCGCAAAGGCTGCTCTCATGCGGGGGATACCCCCGCACCCCCGGCCCTGCCGGGCTCATCGTGTCCCACCACACCCCGCACCCCGCGCTCCGGCCCAGACGTGCCCAGCACCCTTGGCCCAGACGTGCCCAGCACCCTTGGCGCAGACGTGCCTCCCGCGCCCCATCTATGGGGTCACTTCTCCGGCGCCGACACGGCCGGGTCCACGTACGGCGAAACCGGCGCCGTCTTACGGCGGGCAACCCGATGCGCAGGCGCCTTCCCATCTTGCTCGGGGAAGGGTCGTTTCTGACAGTCACGCGACGTGTGGCCATGGCCTCCCACCCCAGTGTGGCGGGAAGTTGCGAGCGGTTTCCTGCTGCCCGTCCGAATTCGGCGGTCTCGACCGTCGGTTCATCCCTTGGGCATAGGGTCTGCGGCATGGCGCTGCAACTTGTTCAGGTGAACTTCAAAGCCCGGGATGACTCGGCGGTGGGCCGGTTCTGGGCGGAGGCACTCGGCTGGGGTGTTTCCAGTGAGGGGACCGGTGCGACCAGTGCTAAGCCTGTGGGTTCCGCTTGGCCGGTCCTCGATGCCGTCAGCATCGATGTCATCGCCGTTCCGGACCCCGAGACAGTGAAATACCGCGCGCACATCGAACTCGCGACCAACTCTGCGGCCCATCATGCGGAGTTGGTCGCGCGTCTGAAGGAGCTCGGCGCGACGCCCGCGGATGTGGGGCAGGGCGCCGTCCCGTGGACGGTTCTGGCCGATCCGGAGGGCAACCTGTTCTGCGTCCTGGAACCTCGGGAGAACTACCGGGACACCGGGCCGATCGCCGCGGTGGTCGTCGACTGCGTGGACCCGCGGGCCATGGCCCGGTTCTGGGGCGAGGCGATGGACTGGACCCCGCACGAGGTGAGCGACGATCATGCGCTGCTGCGTTCCGCCAAGGGTGTCGGCCCGTATCTGGAGTTCCTCCGCACGCCCCACCTGAAGGACACGTGGAATCGCGTCCATCTCGACCTGCTGCCCTACCCCCTTGACGGTCAAGCAGCGGAGGTGGCCCGGCTTGCGGCCCTCGGCGCGACGCTCGTCGACGTAGGCCAGGGCGACGTCCCATGGAAGGTTCTGGCCGACCCGGAAGGCAACGAGTTCTGCATCCTCGGCCCGGCCTGACGCGGAGCCTCCCCGCCCTGCTCCGCCACCGAACTCATCAATGACGTCGTCCCCATTGAAGTCGTCTGCCGCCTCGGCCACGCCTCCACCGAGGCCACCCAACTCGCCAGCAGAGTCGCCGACAACGAGTTCCCGCGCCGCCCTGTTACCGGCGCTGACACGGATAGTCCCGAGACCCGGAGCAGGGCTCCCATCGACGGACGGAAGATGGAGCACACCGAAGTAGTCCCGGTCAGCCCGCCCGCCGGGAAGGCTTTTGGGTGGCATGGGGCACGTCTCGGCTGGGTGCGGCGGGAACGACGAGCCCGGCAGGGCCGGGGGTGCGGGGGTATCCCCCGCATGAGAACAGCCCTTGCGGCTTCCGCGCGAAGCGCGTCCTCCGCAAGGACCATTTCACCCGGCGCCGTGCACACCACGGGTTTCCCGCCGTACCACGGCGCCGAATTCTCCGTACCACGTCCCGCCGTACCGGCGCCGATCCGCGACGCGTGGCCAGTACGGCGGGGGCGGTGCGGGGTGGCGGCCCAGTTCGGCCGCCTGTGGGAGTGGTGCGGGGTTGGCGGCTCCGGTTCGGCCGCCCGTGGGGGTGGTGCGGGGTGGCGGCCCGGGGCAGCCGTTTGGTACGGCGGGAGTGGTGCGGGTCAGGGGCGGCCGGGGTCGGCCGTTTAGGCCTGTGGGAGTGGGGTCAGCGGCCCAGTTCGGCTAGGGCTGGGAGGGCTCGGTCGTTGAAGTCGAACAGGGCCTGGTTTTCCCAGGCGTTGCCGGAGTTGGGGTCGGTGGGGTCCCAGCCGCTGCCGCGGACGGCGGTCCAGGTGGGCTCCCACCAGACGACGCCGAGGCCGCGGCCGTTCGGGACGGCGGCTACCACGTCCTTCACGGCGCGGAGCATGTTGGTCTGGCCCGCCGAGGTGGCGGGGTAGCCGGCGTAGGGCTCGGAGCCGCCGACGACGTTGGCCAGGAAGTCGTCGTTGCCGGCGGTGAAGGGGTAGGCCGTCTCCACGACGAGAGCCGGCTTGCCGTAGCGGGCGGTGATGTCGTTGATGTTGCTGCGGAAGGCGGCGAGGGTGCCGTGCCAGACGGGGTAGTACGAGAAGCCGATGATGTCGAACGGGACGCCGCGGGAGCGGGCGTTGTCGAACCACCAGCGGTAGAGGGCGTTGTCGCCGCCGTCGGGCAGATGCAGGATGATCTTGGCAGAGGGGAAGACGGTGCGGACGGCGCTGGTGCCCGAGATGAGCAGCTGGGACAGGTTGCCCCAGTTGGAGCTGCGGCCGTCCTCCCACAGCATCCCGGAGCTGATCTCGTTGCCGACCTGCACCATGTCGGCCGCCGTGCCCTGTGACCTGAGGCCGTTCAGCACGTCGTAGGTGTGGTCGTACACGGCCTGCCGCAGGCGGGTGAAGTTGTACGAGGTCCAGGCGGCGGGCTTGTACTGCTTGCCGGGGTCGGCCCAGTTGTCGGAGTAGTGGAAGTCCACGAGCAGGCCCATGCCGAGTGCTTTGACCCGGCGGGCCATGGCGAGCACCCGCGACTTGTTGTTGTAGCCGTCGGCCGGGTTGACCCAGACCTTCAGCCGGATGGTGTTGACGCCGCTGTCCCTGAGGATGGCCAGGGCGTCGCGGCGGGTGCCGCCCGCGTCCAGCCATCGGCCGCCGAACGCCTCGGACTTCGGCAGGCTGGACACGTCGGCGCCCCTGATGGACAGGGGGGCCAGTGCCGTGCTCGCGGCCCCGGCGGGTGGGGGGATGGCGGGCAGCGCGAGGGCCGCTCCGCACAGCAGGGCTGCGATGGTTCGTTTCATCGTGACCTCCGGTCAGGTGGGAGATGACGCACCGAACTCGTGGACCACGGTCACACCGCCCGCCGGTATCGTGACGTGGCCTTCGTGCACCGTGCCGGTGAGCGCGTCCCGCCCGGAGACCCCGGGAACGGTGACGGGCTCGCCGCCATGGTTGATCAGGAAGACGTGGCTGCCGCGCCGGACCATCTCCAGCGTCTCCGGCAGCCCGTACGGCCGCTCCACCCCGGCCGCGTCGAGTGCCCCGGCCAGCGCCGGGCGCAGGTCCCCGGGCGCCGTGGCGAGATACCACGCGACGCCGGGCCCGAGGTCGTGCCGGGTCAGCGCGGGGTGCCCCGCGTCCGGCCCGTCCGCGAACAGCTCCACGGCACGCGCCCCGGCCGGGCGCACCCGCTCGGACCACACGCGCCCCCGGCCGCCGCCGGTCAGCTCCACCAGCTCGTCCTCCCGCAGCGGGTGGAACTCCTCGACCGTCAGGCCGAGCACCTCGCGCAGCACCCCGGGGAAGGGCCCCGGGTGAATGGTGTCGTTGCGGTCGACGATCCCGGAGAAGTAGGACACGAACAAGTGACCGCCCGCCTCCACGTACCGGTGGAGGTTCTTGGCGCCTGCCTCGGTGAGCAGGTACATGCTGGGGGCGACCACCAGCCGGTATCCCGACAGGTCGGCCGTGGGGTGCACGAAGTCCACGGTGACGTGCTCGCGCCACAGCGCGGCGTAGTAGGCGTCCATCCGCTCGCGGAACACGAGGTCGACCGACGGGCGCCACTCCAGTTCGAGCGCCCAGGCCGACTCCCAGTCCCACACCAGCGCCACCTGAGCCGCCACCCGGCTCCCCCGCACGTCCGCCAGCGCGGCGAGGTCGCGGCCGAGCCCGACGACGTCCCGCCAGGCCTGGGAGTCGGTGCCGGCGTGCGGCACCATCGCCGAGTGGAACTTCTCGGCGCCGAAGCGGGAGGCCCGCCACTGGAAGAACAGCACCGAGTCCGAGC
Source organism: Sphaerisporangium aureirubrum (assembly GCF_042658925.1). Lineage (NCBI taxonomy): Bacteria > Bacillati > Actinomycetota > Actinomycetes > Streptosporangiales > Streptosporangiaceae > Sphaerisporangium > Sphaerisporangium aureirubrum. The sequence continues at coordinate 25,855 of NZ_JBHSRF010000025.1, read as the reverse complement.
CCCTGGCGACGTGCGCGAGGCTGTTGCGCCGCATCTCGCCGGGCCGTTTGGCGATGTTGCGCGGCTGCCAGTTGACCGCGCCGACCGAGTGCTCCATCAGCATCCAGGGCCGTCCGGCGCCGAGCGAGCGGCTGAGGTCGGCGGACATCGCGAGGTCGATGTGGTTGTCGGGCTCCTCGGCGTGCAGGTAGTGGTCATTGGCGATCACGTCGACCTCGCGTGCCCAGCTCCAGTAGTCCATCGAGGAGCAGTTGGTCACCATGAAGTTGGTGGTCACCGGCACGGACGGCGTGAGCTCGCGCAGGATGTCGCGCTGCAGGCGGTAGCACGCCAGGTGCTCGTCGGAGGTGAAGCGCATGAAGTCGAGCCGCTGCGCGGGGTTGACCACGGTGTGGTTGGCCCGGGGGGCGTCGATCTCGTCCCAGTCGCCGTACCGCTGGCCCCAGAAGGTGGTGCCCCACGCCGCGTTGAGCGCCGGCAGGTCCCGGTACGTGCGGCGCAGCCAGCCGCGGAACGCCTCCACGCTGGCCGGGCAGTAGCACTCGCCGAGCGGCGCGCCGTACTCGTTGTGCACGTGCCACATCACCACGGCCGGGTGGTCCCGGTAGTGCCCGGCCAGCGCCCGGGCCAGCGCGGCGGTGGCCTCGCGGTACTCCGGCGAGCTCGGGCACGCCGACTGGCGGGCCCCGGTGCCGAGCCGTACGCCGTCGCGGGTGACGGGCAGCGAGCCGGGGTGGCGGCGGGAGAACCACGCGGGCGGCGTCGCCGTCGGGGTGCCGAGGTCGACGGCGACGCCGGCGCCGTGCAGCCGGTCGACGACCTCGTCCAGCCAGGCGAAGTCGTACTCGCCCGGCGCGGGCTCCATCAGCACCCACGAGAACAGGCCGACGCTGATCAGGTCGACCCCCGCCTCGCGCATCAGGCGGACGTCCTCCTCCTGCACCTCGCGCGGCCACTGCTCGGGGTTGTAGTCGCCTCCGTAGGCGATACCGACCGGAAAGCGCCGGGGCATGGGCTTCTCCCTACCGAGTCTCTGTGAACGTGCACAGTAACTCAGCGGCCTTCGCTTGAGAAGCCGTGGCCCGGCGCACCGCCTGAAACTGGAAGTTAACGACCAGGCAACAAACCCTTGACGGCTCAGAACCCGGGATTCAGTCTGTGAACGTTCCCAGAGTGTGTCGCTTAATCCTTGATCAATGACTCCAGACGATGGAGGCAGGAATGCGCACCAAGCGCCTTTCCGCCGTGGCGACGGCATTACTCACCGTCACCCTGGCGGCCACCGGGTGCGGTGGATCCGGCTCCCCCGGCACCCCCGCCGCCTCCGGCCAGGCCGCGAGCTCGGCCCCCGCGGGACCGGTCACGCTGACCTACTGGACCTGGGTCCCCAACATGGACAAGATCGTCGCGGTGTGGAACCAGGCCAACCCCGACATCAAGGTCACGGTGAGCAAGCAGGCCGGCGGCGACGACGCCTCCGCCAAGTTCCTCACCGCCGCCAAGGCCGGCAACCCGCCCGACCTGGTGCAGGCGGAGTACCAGCACCTGCCGTCGTTCGTGGCCGCCGAGGCGGTGGCCGACATCTCGGCCGAGACCGCGTCCGTGCGCGGCGAGTTCACCCCGCAGCTGTGGAACCTCGTGACCCTCGGCACCGAGGGCGTGTACGCCGTGCCGCAGGACAGCGGGCCGATGATGCTGTACTACCGGCCCGACCTGTTCGAGAAGTACGGCATCGAGGTCCCCAAGACCTGGGACGAGTACGCCAAGGCGGCCCGCACCGTGCGCGGCAAGGACCCCAAGGTGTATCTCGGCACGTTCTCCAGCAAGGACCCGGGCTCGTTCGCCGGGCTCGCCCAGCAGGCGGGCGCGCAGTGGTGGGCCATCAACGGCGAGGCGTGGAAGGTCGGCATCGACGACGCCGCCACCCTGAAGGTCGCCGACTACTGGGGCGGCCTGGTGCGCGAGGGCGCCATCGACGACATGCCGTACTTCACCCCCGCGTGGAACAAGGCGCTCAACGACGGCACGCTGCTGAGCTGGCCGTCCGCCGTGTGGGGCCCGGGCGTGCTGGAGGCGAACGCGCCGAAGGGCAAGGGCAAGTGGGCCATCGCGCCGCTGCCGCAGTGGAGCGCGGGCGAGAACGCGAGTGGCTTCTGGGGCGGCTCGTCGACCGCCGTCGCGGAGAAGTCGCCGAACCGCGCCGCGGCCGTGCGCTTCGCGACCTGGCTGAACACCGACCCGCAGGCCCTGCGCCTGCTGATCGACGAGGGCGCGGTGTACCCGGCGTCCACCAAGGGCCAGAGCGCGATCACCCAGCCGCCCGCCTACTTCTCCAGCCAGCCCGACTTCTGGACGAAGGCCGCCGAGGTCGCGGCGACCGCGCGGGGCTTCACATTCGGGCCCAACGTCAACGTCACCTACAACGCCTTCAAGGACGCGTTCGACAAGGCGCTGCGGGACAAGGCGCCGTTCGGGGACGCGGTGCGGGTCATGCAGGAGACGACGGTCGCCGACATGCGCAAGTCCGGCTTCCAGCTCGCGCAATGACCGGACGCGGCAGCGGCTCCCGCGCGGCGCCGTACCTGTTCCTGACCCCGGCGATCGTGCTGTTCGCGCTGTTCCTGGCGCTGCCGATCGGGTACACGGCCTACCTGAGCCTGCGCGCCACCAAGGTGTCCGGGCTCGGGCTGGGCCGCGGCGCGCGGCGGGAGGTGTACGTCGGGTTCGCCAACTTCGCGGACGCGATCGGGGACAGCGAGCTGTGGGCCGGGTGGCTGCGCGTGCTCGGGTACGGCGCCATGGTGCTGGTGGTGATGCTGGGGCTGGCGCTGCTGTTCGCGCTGCTGCTGGACTCCGCGCACGTGCGGCTGGCGCGGTTCTCCCGGATCGCCATCTTCCTGCCGTACGCCGTACCCGGGGTGGCCGCCACCCTGCTGTGGGGGTTCCTGTACCTGCCGAGCCTGAGCCCGGCGCAGGGACTGCTGTCGGCGATCGGCGGCGAGGCGGACCTGCTCGGCGCGGGCACGGTGGTGTACTCGATGGCCAACGTGGCGGTGTGGGGCGGGGTCGGGTTCAACATGCTCGTGCTGTACACCACGCTGCGGGCGGTGCCGCGCACCTACTACGAGGCGGCCAGGATCGACGGGGCGGGCGAGCTGACGATCGCGCTGCGGGTGAAGATCCCGATCCTCACCCCGGCGATCATCCTGACCACGGTGTTCTCCCTCATCGCCACCATCCAGGTGTTCACCGAGCCCACCACGCTGCGGCCGCTGACCAACACGATCAGCTCGACGTGGAGCCCGCTGATGAAGGTGTACCGGGACGCGTTCGTCACCGGGAACCTGTACTCGGCGGCGGCCACCTCGATCGTCGTCGCGGCGATCGCGCTGGTGCTGTCGTTCGGGTTCCTGCGCGTGGTGCGCGACCGCGCGTTCGAGGAGCGCCGATGACGACCACCGCGCTGCCCGCCCGCGCCGCCGCCCGGGAGGGGACCCATGCCCTCCGGGGGGCGGGCCCGACCGTCATCCTGCTCGGCGGGGCGCTGTACTGCCTGTTCCCGGTGGCGTGGGTGGTGATCGCGGCCACCAAGTCCCGGGCCGAGCTGTTCTCCACCGGGACTCTCGCCGTCGGCACCGGGCTGTTCGAGAACCTCGCGGACCTCGCGGCGTACCGGGACGGGGTGTTCTGGCTGTGGATGCTGAACACCGTGCTGTACGCCGGCGTGGGCGCCCTGCTGTCCACGGGCGTGTCGGCGATCTCGGGGTACACCCTGGCCAAGTACAGCTTCCCGGGCCGGAACCTGTTCTTCAACCTGCTGATCGGCGGCATCCTGGTGCCCGCGGTGGTCCTCGCCATCCCGCAGTACCTCCTGCTGTCCAAGGCCGGCCTCGCCGACACCTACTGGGCGGTCCTGCTGCCACAGATCCTCAGCCCGTACGGCATCTACCTGGCCCGGGTGTACGCCTCGGCCGCGGTGCCCGACTCGCTGCTGGACGCGGCGCGCATCGACGGGGCCGGGGACTGGCGGGCGTTCCGCCAGGTGGCGCTGCCGCTGATGGTGCCCGGCATGGTGACCATCTTCCTGTTCCAGTTCGTGGCGATCTGGACGAACTTCCTGCTGCCGTTCATCATGCTGGGCGACGACCGCAAGTTCCCGCTGACCGTCGGCCTGTACACGCTGCTCGCCGCCGGAGCCAACCAGCCGGCGCTTTACAACCTGATCCTCACGGGAGCGCTGTTGTCGCTGATCCCATTGATCGCGCTGTTCCTCACCATGCAGCGCCACTGGCGGACCGACCTGTCCAGCGGGGGCGTGAAAAGCTAGTGCTCGTGCAGAGGAGACGCCCCACCATCCACGACGTGGCCGCTGCGGCCGGTGTGTCCCGCGGAACGGTGTCCCGGCTGCTCAACGGGGACAAGTACGTCAGCACCTCGGCCAAGATGGCGATCGAGCGCGCCATCGCCGAGACCGGGTACGTGGTGAACCGCAACGCGCGCAGCCTGGTCACCCAGCGCACCGGCTCGGTGGTCATGGTGCTGTCCGAACCGCAGGAGAAGCTGTTCGAGGACCCCAACTTCAGCGTGCTGCTGCGCACGGCCACCCGGCGGCTCGCCGAGCGGGACGTGTCGCTGGTGCTGATGATCGCCGCGGACGACAGCGACCGCGACCGCGTGGAGCGCTACGTCCGGGGCGGGCACGCCGACGGGGTGCTGCTCATCTCCACGCACGCGGGCGACCCGCTGCCCGACCGGCTGCGGGACATCCCGGCGGTGGCGCAGGGCGCCGTCCTCGGGCGGGAGGGCGTGATCCCGTACGCCGCGGCCGACGACCGCGAGGGGGCCCGGCAGATGACGCGGTACCTCGCCGGGCAGGGGCGCAAGCGCATCGCCACGATCACCGGGCCGCTGGACACCCCCGGCGGGGCGCTGCGCCTGTCGGGCTTCTGCGACGTGCTCGGGCGGCGGGCCGCCAAACGACTCATCGAGCACGGCGACTACACCCAGCTCGGCGGGGAGAGCGCGATGGCGCGCCTGCTGGAACGTGCCCCCGACATCGACGCGGTGTTCGTCGGGTCGGACCTCATGGCCGCCGGGGCGCTGTCCACCCTGCGGGCCGCCGGACGGCGGGTGCCGGAAGACGTGGCGGTGGCCGGTTTCGACGACTCCGCGGTGGCCATGACCACCCATCCGCCGCTCACCACCATCAGGCAGCCGCTGGCCCGGGTCGCCGAGGAGACGGTCGGGCTGCTGCTCGGCCTGATCGACGGCGCCGAGTACACCGGGCCGGTGATCCTGCCCACCGAACTCGTGGTCCGCGAGTCGGCCTGACCCAGTCTCGTTTTGGTCACCGGGGTTTGACCCCTCGCGATACGGTGAGACGCCATATGGCGACGCGTGCGGTGCGCCGGAGGGCGGGGATCCTCGGACGGCGGGACCGCGCGGCGCCGGGGACCTCCGAACCCATCCATTGACGCGGAAGGCGAATACGTATGACGTGGCGCGGCGAACCGTTCTCTCCGACCGGTGACCCCGAGGTCGATCAGGTACTGGAGACGCTCGCCGTCCAGACGGCCCAGTTCGAGGAGGTCGGCCGCCGCCTGTCCGCCACCCTGGGCAGAGGCGAGGCCGAGGACGGCCGCGTCGTCGTGGAGGTCCGCACGGGCGGCTCCCTGGCCTCCCTCCACATCGACCCCCGGGCCCTGCGCCTGGGCTCCGAGGCCCTCGCGGAGGCCATCCTCCGCGCCGCCAAGGACGCCGAGACCAACGTCGCCAGCCGCGCCGAGGCCGTGATGCGCCCCCTTCTCGGCGAGGACGAGGCCCGCGCCGACGGCGACGACTGACCCCTGGCGGCCAGGGACCGCGCACAAGCGCCACAGACGCCTAGAGTGATCGTCGTGGACGTGCCGCTGGAGGAGCGCTTGCGCATGGCGTGGGCGGACGAGGATGTCGCGGGATGCCTGGCTCTGCTCCGGGTCGCGCAGTTCGGGTTGCCGATCACCGAGCGGGCCGCGAGCGGCGACGAGCCGCCCGCCTGGCCGACGGTGGCCAACGGGGAGCGGGTGTGGGTGGTCGCCTTCACCTCCGCCGAGGCCATGCGGGAGTCCATCGGCGAGGTGACGCCGTACCACCGGGTGGTCTCCCTGCCCGAGCTGGCGGCCGGATGGCCCGATCCGCGGTGGGGGCTGGCGATCAATCCCGGGCTGCCCGCCGGGTTCTTCCTGGAGGCGGGCACGGTGGCGCGGCTGGCGGCACCGTCGCTGGCCCAGGACCGCGACGCGCTGCCCGGGGCCGGGCCGCCGGTGCTGCAGAAGCTGCTGCGCCCGGTCGATCTGCACGCCCACCTGGCCGGCGGCGAGTCGCGGGTGTCGGGGTACTGCCACCACGCCATGGACGTCGCGCACATCGCCACCCCGGCCGTGCTGGCCGACGCGCTCGGGCGCGGCGGCGAGGAGGGGGTGCGCACCGCCCAGGGCTCGGTGCACCTGCTGCGGTGGCGGGCCGCGGGGCTCAACCTGTACCGCGTGCCGTACGGCGGGGTCGACGAGGAGTCCATGGCCGCGGTGGCCGGGTGGGTGATCGAGGAGCCGCCGTTCCCCGGCCTGGGCTTCGCGCCGAACGGCGACCAGGTGATCCGCGAGTACCGGGTGGACGGCGCCGGCCTGCCGCACGGCGCGGAGATCTGGGAGCTGACCGCCGACGGCGAGGAGCACCGCCGCGCGGTGTACGACGGCGACCTGGACCGGTGGCTGCTGGTCGCGTTCCGCCCCAGGAGCGCGGAGTGATCCCGGCGGTCCGGCACGGCTACCGCGCGCGGTGGCTCGGCGCCGAGTACCCCGCCGTGCCGGACCCGCGCCCCGACGGGGTGTGGATCCGGCTGCGCGCCGGCGGGCCGGCCGAGGGGTTCACCGAGGTGGCGTCCGGCGTGTTCGTGCGCGCGGTGCCCGCCGTGGAGTGCGACGAGGTGGTGTTCGCCGTCATGATCGGCGAGTGGCGGGGGGCCACCTGCCAGGTGCGGGACGAGCGGGACGGCGAGTTCCTCGTGGAGTACGTCGGAGGGCTGCTGCCGGTGGCGCTGGAGCTCGGCCTGGAGCGGGTGGAACGCGGGGTGCACCGGGGGTGGGTGCCGCGGGACGAGGTGGCCGGCCTGCGGGAACACGTCGTACCCCTGGATTTCTGATTACCCTTTATCCCCACAAAAGCCCATAAAACGGATATTCCGTTCAGTAGTTTGCGTGCGTCGCACGAAGCTTGCCGAGCATCAGGAGAAATGCCAGAATATGCGGCCATAGCACTGTTTCCCGGAAGTTAGTGCATCGTTCCGATGCGGTTACGCCTTCTGTTCCATGAGGACAGCTGCTCGGGGAGGTCCGGTGGAGCCCTACGGGAGCGGGGACGCGGCGGAACTGCAGGCCTACGCCGACGAACTGCGGGCGGGTTTCCTCCGCATGCAGCAGGAGATCCCGGCCCTGCACGAGAGGGCGCGCACCCTCCAGGTCACCGAGAAGTCCCCGGACGGCCTGATCTCCGCCACCGTCGGGGCGCGGGGCGACCTCGTCCGCCTCGACATCGACCCCCGCGTCTACCGGCGTCCCGACTCCCGCCAGCTGGCCGACACCATCACCGCCACCGTCCAGAGCGCCGCCGCCAAGGCGCGGGAGCGGGTCGTCGAGATCTTCGCGCCTCTGATCCCCGGCGAGCAGATGAAGGCCCACCTGGAAGGCGACCTCCAGGCCGTCCTGGACCAGATGACCGCGCGCCTTCCCGGAGAGAGGTGACCCGCCGATGGGCGACCACATCGACATACGCCATCAGCAGGCCCAGCTCGGCCTGGCCCGCTGGGACACCGCGACGTCCGCCGTCACCACCGCCTGGACCGGCGGCAAGCAGACCGTTCAGCAGCACGTCGCCCGGTCGCCGTGGGGGAACGACTCGGCCGGCCAGGCATTCAAATCGGCCTACCTCGGCGACGGCGGCCCCGAACGGATGATCCGCGACGGCGACCGGATCGTCGCGGACGTCGGCGTGCTCGGGGAGAAGGTCCACACCGCCGTCACCCGCACCAGGACCACCGACGAGGGCCAGGCCCGCGCGATTCAGAGCATCTGACCAGTCCGGGCCTCGCGGGGGAGCGAACAGGCCCGGCATGACGACGGGGTGAGGACGTGGCACAGGGCACGAGCGGTCCGGTCGATCCGAACACCACCGGCGGGGGCGGCCAGCCGTCCATCGCCACCGGGGCGGGGACCACCAGCGACGTCACGCCCGCCTGGGGGGAGAGCCTGCCCGGGTGGGCGAACCTGCTGATCGCGATGATCGTCTCCGGGCAGAGCTGGCCCGAGGCGAGCGAGAGCGGCCTGTGGGACCTCGCCAGGGCGCACCAGGCGCTCGGCGAGGACCTGTGCGACGCGACCGGGCCGGTCGTGGAGGCGTGCGTGGCGGTGCTGAACGGCTGGGACGTGCCCGCGACGCCCGCCTTCCTCGCCGAGGCCCGCCGCCTGCTGGAGTCGGACGCCTCCAGCGTGCCCGCGCTCGGCCTGGAGAACCTCACCTATGCGCTGCAGGCCGACGCCTTCGCGCGCGAGACGCAGTACTCCAAGATCTCGATCAACGTCGCGTTCTGGGTGGCGGTCAGCGCGGCGTTCATCGCGCTGGTGGCGGCGTTCTTCACCGCCGGGGCCACCACGCCGGTGATCGGGCCCATCGCCGCGACGGCCCGCGCGGCCATCGGGCGCATCCTGCAACGGCTGGTCGCCGTCGCCGGGCGCAGCTTCGGCACCCGCCTCGCCGCGACGACCGCCGGGCGCGCCGGGCTGGCCCGCACGGTGCTCAGCAACCACTACACCAGGGAGATCATCGAGGAGATCGGCGAGGAAGTCTTCATCGACGCCTACAGCCAGCGCGAGCAGATGAAGCTCGGCACCCGCAGCGAGTGGGACTGGAAGAAGACCCAGGCCGCCGCCATCGGCGCGGGCAGCGGCGCCGTGATCGGCCTGAAGCTGGCGTCTCCGCTGTCCAGGCTGAGCAACCGTATGCCCCTGCTGCGCACCCTGAACAACGCGGGCGGCACCGCCCCCGGGGTCGGCAACGCCTTCGCCCGCTTCCCCGGCCGCGCCGTGCAGACCGGCCTGAACAACATGGCCGCCTCCCCCGCCGGCAGCTTCCTCGCCAACGGCCTCGTCTACGGCCAGTGGTCCCTCCCCACCGGCGAGTCCCTCCTCGGCGCCGCCATGGGCGGCGCCGGCCGCACCAACACCATCAGCCCCTTCAACCCCGACGTGGCCACCGCCGTAACCCACCCCCTCGCAACCCTCAACAACGCCACCACCACCGCCAACACCACAGACGCCCACCGCACCCTCTCGACAACCCCCCCACCAACCACCGCCCCCACCACCGCACCCCCCACGGGAAGCAACCCCCCCGCCACAGGCGCCAACGGTCCCACCGGCGACGGCTCACCAGGCGGCAGCCCCACCATGAGCACCCCCACCACCGGCGCCCCCACCAGCGGCGGCCACCCAACCGGCAGCCCTGCCGGCGGCGGCACGGGTGGCGCAGGCACCGGCTCGGGTGGCACGAGCGGCACGGGTGGGGGCACGGGCACGGGTGGGGGCACGAGTGGCACCAACTCGAGCGGCACAGGTGGAGGCACCGGCACGGGTGGGGGCACGGGGTCGGGTGGCACCAACTCCGGCGGCACAGGTGGCACGGGCACAGGTGGCACGGGCACAGGTGGCACGGGCACAGGTGGCACGGGCACAGGTGGTGCTTCTCTGGGGAATCCCACGGCCAGTGGACCGCCGCCGGACGCGCCCATCCCCGACAACGCACCCGCCGGCACGTCCACGGCAGGCGGGCCTGGCGGCTCCACCTCCACCGCGCCCACCGGCACCGGCGCAGGACCGGCAGGAGGCTCCGGTACCGGGCCCACGAGCGGCGCGCCGTCGGGTGCCGGGCCCACGAGCGGCGCGCCGTCAGGCGGCGCTCCTACGGGTGCGGCGCCCACGAGTGGTGCGCCCTCCGGCGGTGCACCCACCGGTGGGGGGCCGGTGGGCTCTTCGCCCGCCACTCCTCCCCCGGGCGGGGCCGCCGGGACGCCGGGTGGGAACGCCGGGACGTCCAACACGCCGCCGGGCGGGTCCGGTACGAGTGGCGCTCCTACGGCGTCCGCGCCGGCGTCGCCGCCGGCGTCGGGTGCGGGGGTCGGTACGACGCCTCCCGCGACGCCGATCACTCCGGGAGTTCCCCCGGCCGCCCCGGTGACGCCTCCGGGGGTGGCCGTTCCGGGTGATCCCGCGGCGGTCTCGCCTACCGGCGGGGCTCCGGGGACGGCGAACCCGGGGACGCCGGCCGTCCCACCAGCCGCCGCGCCGAGCGCGGGCGCCCCTGCGGGAGCCGCGCCGTCCACGCCACCCGGAAGCACGTCCGGCACACCGTCCGGCATCGTGGCGAGCGTCCCCGCCACACCTGGCACCGCTCCGGGCACACCCGCCACCGGCGGGGGCCCGCAGAGCGGCGGCCCCGTTCAAGGACAGGGGAACGCCACCGCGACACCAGGACCCCGCAGGAACCCCTCACCGGACGGGACCGGCGCTCCGACCAGTGAAGCCACCCCGGACGGAAACAGCGTCCCGAGCGGAAGCAGCGCCCCGACCGCAAACAGCACCGCGAACGGAAACAGCGCCCCGGACGCAAACAGCGCCGCGAGCGGGAACAGCGTCCCGAGCGGAAACAGCGCCCCGACCGCAAACAGCACCGCGAGCGGAAACAGCGTCCCGAGCGCAAACAGCACTCCGGACGCAAACAGCACCCCGGACGCAAACAGGACCGCGAGTGGAAACAGCGCCCCGGACGCAAACAGCACCCCGGACGCAAACAGGACCGCGAGTGGAAACAGCGCCCCGGACGCGAACAGCGCCGCGAGTGGGAACAGCGGGGCCATCGTCGGGCGGGGTGGGGTCGTCACGGATCCGCGGGTTGTGGGGGTCGTGGATCGGACGGTGAGTGAGGTGTTGCCGGTGGTGGCGCGGGGGGCGCTGCCGCTTCGGGATGGGACTGTTCGGGTGCGGGGCGGGGGGCGGACGTCGCGGGTGCCCGCCGATGTGGTGAACCGGGTGCGTGCGCGGCTGGCGGTCCGGGTGACCGACGAGGCCGAGGAGGGGCGGCTGCGGGCCGAGGCGGCGGCCCTGCTCGGGGCCGCCGTCGCCAGGGCGGAGTATCGGCCGCCGATGGAGGGGGCGCTGAACGCCCTCGGCCTGTTCACGGACACGTTCCCCGACACCGCTGCCCTGGCCGTCTCGGTCGCCCAGGAGGTCGTCGGCCACCGCTGGGACCGGGTGGCCGCCTACGACCTGAACGACACGGCCCGGCAGCTGGCCGACGAGGCCGACAGCTCCCCCGCGTCCCGGCCGCCGGACACCGACTCCCTACTGATCGCCCCCCTCGACCGGGAACGCCGCGAGATCGCCCGGCAGATCGCCGCCCTGACCTCCCCCAGCCACGCGGCCTCCGCCCCCCAGGGCGCCCCGACGGCACAGCCGGACGCCACCGCCCCCCAGGGCGCCCCGACGGCACAGCCGGACGCCACCGCCCCCGGTCCTCAGCCGGCCGTCCATCCGGAGCAGGGCGCCGTCCACCCGGCCCAGAGCGCCGCCCGCCCGGAGCAAGGCGCCGCCCGCCCGGAGCAGGGCGCCGCCCGCCCGGAGCAGGGCACCGTCCACTCCGCCCAGGGCGCCGCCCGCCCGGAGCAAGGCGCCGTCCGCCCGGAGCAAGGCGTTGTCCGCCGTTTCCTCGGGGCGATGAACCCGCTGGCGCCGGCCATGGGTGCGTTCGACGCGTACGTCGAGGCGCGGTACGCCGAGTACGGTCACCTCGCCTCTGCCTGGGCCGCGAGTGCCGTCGACGCCAGGACGCACCACCAGGCCGAGATGGAGCGCCTCGCTCGCGACCTGGAGACCCACGGCCAGACGCCGCCGATCCCCCCATGGGCCGCCGAAGGTATCCGAACGACAGCACCGCCCGCGACGGCGGCCCCAGACCCCTCCGGCCATCCGGGGCAGGACGTGGATCCCGGGGGGCGGCGGGCGGCCGAGCCGGTGGAGCGGGTCGGGCGGATGCGGGAGAGTCTCGCGGCGGCGGAGCAGGGGCTTCGGGAGCGGTCGCGGATCAATCGAGGGCGGGCGGCCGAGGCTGCGGAGCGGGCGGGGAAGGCGAAGAAGCTCGCGCGGAAGGCGGCCACGGCGGAGGACGTGGGGCGTCAGGAGCGCAGGCGGAGGCAGCGGGCCGAGCGTGCGCACGAGCGGCTGACGGCGGACCGGTTCGAGCGGATCGCCAAGGCGTACCGGACGGCCGCGGAACGGGCCTCCGAACTGGAGCGCGCGTACGCCGCCGTGGTGGCGATCCTCGACGCCTCGACGGCCACCGGCCCCATCACCCCGGCGACCGGCCCCACCACGGCGGCAGTCGCGACGCCGGCCGGGCTCTCCCCCAGCAGGGTCGCGGAGCTGGAGAAGGCGGTCCGAGGGGCCGACGAGGCGTTCGAGGCGTACCGGCGGGCGGTGGACGTGGTGCGGCCGGCGGCGGCGGTGTTGCCCGCGGGGGTGCCGCACGGGGTGTTGCCGCACATGGCGGGGTTGACGCGGGAGGTCAACCGGCTGCTGGCGGAAAGGGGGGTCGAGCAGCGGTTCACGGCCGAGGACCTGATGTGGGAGTTGCGGGCGGAGTACCGGCGGCTGGTGTCGGGCGACGGGGCGGTACTGCGGGTCGGCAACGGCACCGTGGGAGAGATCAGGGTCCGCCTGCGGCTCGGTGAGGCCGTGGAGGTGCCGGATCCGGGGGTGGCGGCCTCGGAGATGATGGTGGGGCGGCTGGCCCAGGGCGGGGGGTGGGTGGCGGCCACCACGGCGCGGTTCCTTGGGGCGGCGTTCAAGGTGGACCCCGTGGCGCTGGCCCGGCTGGTGCCGCCGGTCGACCCCGGCTGGGCCGCGGTGCGCCAGCTGGCCAAGTACGCGGTGCTGAACGGACGGTGGAGCCGCGGGCACCTGACGCAGACCTCGGGCAGCGCCGCGGAGTTCGTGCTGCCGGGGCAGGTCACGGACAACCGAGGCGACGCGACGATGTTCCGGCTGCGCGCGGAGTACGAGGTGGACATGCGCGTCCCGGACCGGCGCGGCGACCCCGGCACGTGGACACCGGTGCGGCGGGTCACCGAAGGCCTGCCCGGCGACACGACCGCCCTGGACCTGTGGATCTCGCACGCCCACACCGAGCCCGCACCCGCCAAGCCGTTCACACCGGCCGCCCGGGAGCCGGGAGCCCGTTTCCCCCGGCACGCGGTCATCGCCATGGAAGGCCTCAACCAGCTGGCCGACGACACGGTGGCCGCGCTGGCCATGGGCGGAGCGGGCCGGAGCCAGGTCACCCTGGGCGCGGACGCCAGGGCGCAGATCCACACGGTGCTCACCGAGGACCTCCCCGGCAGGCTGAACGAGGCGATCGAGGACCCGCACGGCCTCCAGCGGGTCATCAGCGACAACGGCAGCCCGGTCGGCTACCTGCGGGTGCGCTCCACCGTACGATCCGTCCCGGTCCTGGTGGGCAACGCCAGCACCAAGCAGCACCAGGAGTGGCTCGGCGTGGGCTTCTCCGGCGCGAGCGGCTCGGCCACCGCGTCCCGCTCCAAGGGCTTCGCCCTCACCGCCGGCGTCAAGGACGGATCGGACGCCAGGCCGGGCGCCCGGGGCCTGGCCTCGCTGAAGGCCCGCGTGTTCGCCACGTTCCAGCGCTCGTCGTCCCGCTCGGACGGCCTCAGCTCGGGCGGCATGGCGATCCTGCCGCTGGTGCGCCGCTGGATGGGCCACACCCAAACCCACGTGCTGGTCGTCACACACGAGGTGACGTTCCAGGAGCTGGGCCAGTCCCTCCCCCACCTCCCGGTGCGCGGCCGTAGCACGGCCCTGGTGCAGACCCCCGAGCCGGACGCCGCCCGCTACGGCTGGCCGGTGGACCCGAGGGCCGTCGTCAGGGACAACGGCATCCCCCGCCGCAACCCGGACGGCACGCTCGTGTTCCGGGACGACCCCACGCCGGGCGCCCCGACCGGCCGCCAGGCCACACTGCCCGGCTGGATGCGCCCGGGAACGGGCAACCCGCGCGGCGCGGGCCCGGCCACGGTGGACCTGGACCCCGGCGAGGTGGCGCGCCGCCAGGAGGAGGTCGAGGGAAGGCTGCGGCGGATGGGCCTGCTGCCCGAGCCCGGCCCGGACGGCATGCCCCGGCTGTCGCGCGTGCCGGTGGAACGGGAGGCGCAGCTCACCAACATGCGTGAGGTCGCCGAGCAGCTGTCGGCGAACGCGCTGCGCACCCGCATCGACCAGGCGGCCCAGGACGGCGTCTTCTTCGACCTGATCCGCGTGGGTTTCGGCCAGTCGCTGGAGCACGTCACGGTACGGGTGCGGCTGACGGCCACCCCGGCCGCCGACTACGTGGGCGTGACCACCGCCGAGCCGCACGTGTCCCTGAACATCGGCTCCAGCTCCGCCACCCGGTCCCGGGGCCGTTCCCGCAGTACCGCGCTCGGCGTCGGCGCCGGCGCCGGGCCCGCCCCCGGAGCCACCGGCCTGGTGTGGACCGGCGCGGAGGCGAGCGCCCAGGGCGCCTGGGGCCGCAGCTCGGCCTGGTCGGCGGGGAACACCCTCAACTCGGTGACCCTGATCGAGAGCAACGGCCAGACGGCGGTGTTCGCCACCGGGTACCGCATGACGGTCGACATCGTCGGCCGCCACGGCCACACCGAGCGGCTCATCTCCCCCGAGTCGTCGGCGACCCCCGTCCCGGCCCGGTTACTGGTCCCCGCCGACCTGCTGCCGCGCCGCACACCGGACCCGGCCCCGGACACCCAGCCCACGACCATGGATATGCTGCGCCGCTCGACGCTGCTGCACATGGACGCGGGCGACCTGATGCAGGCCGTCCTGCGGGTGCTGCCCGCGAGCGCCCGCCGCGACACGGCGGCGTTCCATCACCTGGCGGCGTTCGCCAACGTGCGCAACCTGATCTCCAACCCCGCCGGGCTGTACTCCGGCCACCGCACCGAGGTCGTGATCCGCCCCCGCCTCGCCGGTCAGACCCAGGCGACGGTGTCGATCGACGTGGTGCCGGGAGAGTCGACGTTCGTCGGGGACGGCGACCTGGTGACCGGCGAGATCATCCTGGCCCTCGGCAGCAGCTCCAGCACGCTCGGCGCGCAGCGCGGCGTGGGGGGAAGCGCGTCCACCGGTCTGGGCCTGCGGCAGCAGGACGGCCCGGGTGGCGGCCTCGGCGTGTCCGGCGCGCTGTCCGGCAGCGCGTCGCACTCGGCGACGCACGCCACGACGGCGGGCCGCGAGCAGCTCACCATCGAGACCGGCAGGAAGAACCACTACCTGATGACCGCCGACGTCGTGGTCACCGGCCGGGAGGCGGGCTCGAACGATCCCCAGCGGGTGACGCTGCCCGCCAGGATCCTCTACGCGCTGCCGGAACGCGACGCCCTGCTGCTGTACGGCGAGAACCAGATGACGCTGCCGCTGCACCGGGTGGCCGACGCGGTGCAGCGCTACCTCAACGGCGACCTGTGGCTGGACCCGGCGATGGCCCTGCGGGTGGCGCGCCGCTACGTCGCCGAGCGCGAGGCGGCCCTGACGGCGGGCACGCCGGTCGGCCCCCTGGTGGCCGGGCACACCGCCGAGGCGCTGTTCGACAGGATGGCCGGACGGATCGACACCCCGTCGGCGCCGAGCAAGGACCTCGCCGAGATGCTGGACCCCGCGCGGCAGCGGCCGAGGCCGGAGGTTGTCCTGCCGGCGCACTTCCGGGACGCGATGGGCCTGACGACGTTCGAGACGGTCGACCTGACCGGGCCGGACAACCTGCCGATGGAGCCGTTCGACGCGGTGATGCGGGCGGTCGCCGCCGTGGCCCCCGAGGCGGCGGCCAGTGATCCGGTGCTATGGCGGGCGATGTTCGGCGACCTGGCCGGCGAGAACTGGTGGGGCAAGATCGACGACATCGCGGCGGCCCACGGGTTCGAGTGGGAGCTGCCGGTGCGGGTCGGGCCGCACCGGACCGACCTGGTGCGCGTCACCGTGCGGGCGGAGATGGGCGAGGGCGTCACGCTGCTGGAGGGCAAGAACGACGAGGTCGTGCACATCACCCAGCAGTACGCCTACCGGCTGCGCGGCCGGTCCGCGTCGTCGGGCCACTCGGGCGGGTTCGGCGCGAGCGGCGACGCCGCCGGGTCCGGCCCCGGCGGGAACACCGGGGTGGGCACCGACCGGGGGCACACGCGGTCGGCGTCGAGCACCGTGCAGCGCACCCTGTTGCAGCGCACCGCGTCGTTCGACGGCGCCGACCGGGTCAGCCACGCCCTGACGGTGGTCGTCGAGGCCCAACGCGTTCCCCTCCCGCCGACCCGGCCCGCGACCCGGCTGACCCGCCCGCTGCACGCCGCGGGTGCCCGCGTCACCCAGGTCTACGACGCCGCGAGCCGGCGGCTGCGCTCGCTGCCGGCCCCGCTCTCCCCGTCGTCCCAGCCGGTCCGGATCGAGCTGAGCGGGCGGGCGGTGCGGCTGGTGCCGGACGGCCTGACCATCACGGCGGACCGGGCGGCGCAGGAGCCGTACCGGTTCCCCGATCCGCGGCAGGCGCCGCTGCCCGGGACGTTCTACACCGAGATGACGCGCGCCGAGTCCCTGATCGACGCGGTGCGGGAGCGGCTGGCCGGGGACGACCTGCTCGGCCGCGAAGGGGTGCGCGAGCACTGGGTGACCGTCGGGCAGGAGCTCGCGCCGATGGCGCGGACCGCCAACTTCCGCCTGATGACCGACCCCGAGGGGCACATGGTGACGCGGCTGCCCGTCCCCGGCTCGTACGACGAAGTGGTGGAGGTGTGGATCCGCGCCAGGCCGTCCGAGCCGCACCTGGTCGTCGGGCCCCGCGCGGGGGTGGAGGTCGGCCGGGTGGACCGGCAGGAGCGCAGGTACGAGTCCGCGGTGGACCGCGGCAGGCTGGCCCCCCTCGGGACCGGCGGCGGCCTGGGACAGGACGCGCTCGGAACCGGCGAGAGCTTCTCGGCCGGGGAGCAGGCCGGGGACCGCGCGTCGTCCAGCGGCGGCAACCGCGACGAGACGAGCCTTTTCGTCAAGGGCTCCAACGTCACGGCGGAGTTCAGGGTGGACTTCGACGTCGCCTTCGAACGCCGCACCGTCCGCCGGGACGGCTCGGAACGGCCGGGCACCCGCGCCGCGCTGCCCGTGCCGGTCACCGGCACCGCGTTCCTGATGATGCCCGCCACCGAGTACCGGGACATGCTGAGCCGCATGGAGGCCGCCCCCGCGCACCCGCCGGGCTGGCGTTTCGACGACGATTCCCGCCCCGCTCCGCGCCTTCCGTGGCGCCGTCCCGCCGCCCACGCGGCCCCGCCGCACGTCCTGGACGAGCTCCTCGCCGCCGCCGTGCCCCCGGCGGCACGGCCGGACGGCGCGGCGGGGGTGTTCCGGGCGGTGGCCGACGAGGTGCGGCGCCGGACTTCCGGCGGCGCGGGCCCGGTGTCGCTGGTCACCTCGTCCGACCCGGTACGGCTCCCCCTCGCGCTGACCTGGGCCCGGCTGCTGGCGCGGGAGCTGCGCACGCCCGTGTGGATCGGCGTGCGGGAGGACGGCCTGGTGCGCGGCTACGTGGCCACCACCGACGGCGGCCTGGCGAGCGACGACCCCGACGGCGGCTTCGCCGCGGCCTTCGCCACCCTTCCTCCCGAGCTGTGGGCGGCCTCCGTGTCCGGTGACCTGGACCTGCGGGCCCTGTTCAACCGTCCCCCGGACACCGCCGGGCCGACCTTCGCCGCCCGGGTGGAGGCCGAGCTGGAGAGCCGTGGCGTGCCGATCCCCCGGTCCGCGGATCCGATCTTCCCGACCGTGCTCTGGGGTGACGGCCCCGGCCAGATCACCGGCTCGACGATGGGCGGTATCGGCGCCACGGCACCCGTGGACCCCGGGTCCGGGTTCGTCAAGAGCCGGGCACCCGAGTCCGGCCCTCTGGCGGAGCCGGAGATGCGGGCCGCGTGGGCGCAGGTGCACCCGTCGGACATCGGCGGCGGCTTCGCGGGCTCGACGTGGGCGGACGGCGACCCGCTGCTGCGGGTGGACGTCCGCGGCCTCCCCCCGCAGCACTACCGCCCCGTCGTACGGGAACTGGCCGACGACCTGATGGCCGGGACCGACCTCGGCTCGGGCACCGCCGAGGACCCGCACCTGATGAAACTCGACCCCCGCGTCCCGTCCGACCAGGTCACCCGCGCGATGCTGCACGAGGTAGGCCACTCCATCCGCAAACTGACCGCCCCCCAGCCGACCCCCACACCCGCCCCGGGACCCACCACCGAACAGACCACCGCGCCCGTCCAGAAGTCCGGCCCTCAGCAGGGCCTCGCCCCCGCGCAGGGAACCGCAGCCGAGCAGGGAACCGCAGCCGAGCAGGGGACCGTGCCGGGAGAGGGCTCCAGTGCGCAGGTCCGGCCTCGGCAGGGGGTCCTGCGGCCGTCGCTGGCGGCGGCCGATCCGGCGGGGACGCGGGAGCAGACCGAGGACGCGTGTGTGGCGGCGCGGGTGGACGAGTACCGGTATCTGTCGCGCAGGTGGACCGAGGCCGCCGCGGAGCAGCGTCCGGAGCTGCGGGGGCAGATCGAAGGGCTGGCCCGGTTCGTCGCCGCGCGCGGCCACACGGTCCCGGCCCCGCCGTGGTCCGCGCCCGGCCCGGCCCCGTCTTCCCGGCCGGGCATGGCCGGCCTCCTCAACCACGACCCCCAGGCGGCGCCCGCGAGCCCGCCCCCGCCCACCGTTCCGCCGCCGGGCCGGGGTCCCGGCGCCGGAGACACGGGCGGGCACGGCCCCTGGTCCGTCGGCGGACGCCCCGGGGAGACCAGGGACGAGTTCAGGGCACGGATGCGCAGGCTGGCGAACACCACCGGGTGGATCCCCCCGGACGAGGAGGAGTGCGAGTGCCCGCAGGACGGGCCGTGCCTGTGCGGACGCAGGCCGGGTCCCGAGGCGAGAACCGGCGCCGGGAACGGAGCGAAGCCCGGGAACGGGGGCGGGCCGGTGAACGGCGCCGGATCCGGGAACGGCGCCGGGAACGGTGCCGGGAACGCAGCCGGGAACGCAGCCGGGAACGCAGGGGGACGTGAGGCCGTGCCCGTGGGGCGTGGGGAGGTAGGAGGAGAGTGATGGTGCTTCCGGTGGCGCGGACCAGGGACGAGGCGCATCTCTACCTGGATCTGCATCCGTGCGCGGCGTGCGGGTCGGTGGAGGTCTCCTGGGAGGACGCGCTGGTGAACGCGGGCGGGGTGGCGGCCACCCGGTACTCGGGTGTCTGCCCGGGGTGCGGCGCGGCGCGCAGGTACGAGTTCGGGCTGCCCGAGCGGGAGGTGGTGGCCCCCGGGTTCCCGGTGTTCGGGGGGGCCGAGCCGTCCCGGCTGCTGGACGCCGGGGAGTGGCTGTGGGTGGCGGACCTGACCGCGGGGAACGTGCCGTCCGGGGATCGGGGGGCCGCGCGGCAGGCGCTGGTGGTCGCCGTGGCCGCGGTGGAGGAGGTGGTGAAGTTCGTCCCGCCGGGCGCCGACCGGGTGCCGGACGAGGCGTTCTGGTCCGACCGGGGCCGCCGGGTGCGCGCCGCCGAACCGGGCCGTTTCCAGGTCGACCGCCTGCTGGTCGTCCGCGACACCTACCGCGACCTAGGGGAACACCGCTGACCACCCGGGGCGGTGGATAGGGTCGTCGGCACAGGATTCCGCATGGCTGTCACGGAAGGCAGGGCTGCACGCATGACGACGCCGCCTCTGGCCAGAACCCTCGTCGAGGCGTATCTGTACATCGAGGTGACGGCCGTCGCGCTGCGCGCCGGGGACGAGGCCGGCGAGAAGGACTCCGTCACGGACTACGACGCCCACACCACCCTGACCGAGGGACGCGAGGTCTGGACGGTCCGCTTCGACGGCCGCGAGATCGGCCTGCCGGTCAGGTTCGACGTGCTGGTGCCGTACGGGACGGAGTTCGCGGCCCGCCGGGAGGGCGTCCGGTTCGGCCACGGCACGTCGGAGGTGATCGACGCAGGCCAGTGGCGGGTGATCAGCGGCGGCTACGCCCGCCAGGCCCTGCGCGACGACCTCCACTTCGCCAGGGACCGATCGGACGCCGACCGGTACCGGGGCGTCGTGCTCGGCTGGGAGGCCGCGCGGGACGCGGCCGCCGAGGTGGCGAAGTTCCTGCCCGACGACGCGGACGAGATCCCGGAGACGGCGTTCTGGACCGACATGGGCCGGTCCGCGCGCCGGGAGGACCCGGAGTGGTTCACCCGCGACGGCGTGGCGGCGGCCGTCTCCTTCTTCCAGGAGGCCCTGGACGACTTCGTCGCCGCCCACCCCGCCCCTCCGGCCTGAGCTCAGGACGGCTTGATGGACCGCACGCCGTGGATCAGAAGCTTGGATAGCCAGGTCTCCCAGTCGGTGGGGACCGGGTTGGCGGTGGGGTCCTGTTCCAGGTTGCCGACGACGCTGTACACGGCGGAGCCGGACAGGCGGCTGAGGAAGTCGCCGAACCGGCTGTCCCGCGGGGCGTACCGCAGGACCTTGCTGAGGTCCCACATGGCGTCGAACGCCATGTTGGCGCCGGCCGCCTGGGCGAACTGCAGAGCGTTGGTCCCGAGGGACAGCACGTCGCGTCCCTCCAGGTCGCGGCGCACCCCGGAGGCGGCGTAGATGCCCGCCTGGAGGACCTGCTGGATGCCGGCGTAGGCGACGCTGTCCAGGGTGTAGTAGAAGCCCCGCTGGACGATCTTCTCCACGCCGATCTTGAAGATCTTGAGCTGGGAGCGCGCGAGGTTCTGGAAGAACCTCTCCATGATCTGCTTCTGCACCAGCGTGCCCACCCCGGCCGTGGTCCAGCCGTACATCGAGGTGTACAGCATGTTCGCCCACGCCTGCACGGCGAGGACGATCAGCACGTGCCGGATCGTATCGACGCTCCCCGCGTACGCCCGGCACGCCTCGGCGATGCGGCGGCAGTACGCGGCGACGTCCGCCGGGTAACCCGCGAAGCCGTCCCCGAGCGGCGCCCCCGGGCCGGCGGACCCCGACGGCATGCCGCTCCACATGGCCCGGAACTCCGCCACGCCGGGGCCGGAGTTGTCCAGCCACACCCGCACCGCGGCCCCGTCGGCCGCGACCCGCCCGTCGTCGATCTTCTCCGCGAGCTCGTCCCAGATCCCGGCCGCCGCCCGGAGCCGATCCGGGTCACCGTCCGGCCACTCGACCCCGAGCATCGCCGTGACGAACGCCCCGTGCGTCAGCGCCCCGACACCGAACACCCCCGCGACCGGGTGCCGGTTCGCCAGGTTCCGCACCGCGCCGAACGGAGCGGGGCTCACTCGGTCACCGCCTTGGTGACGGGCACGGCGAGTCCGGCGTCCGAGACGGCGTGCGCGAGCGCCCCGATGGTGGCCCACTCGGCCACCTGGAGGTTGGTGCCCATGCGCTCCAGGTTGTCCCCGATCCGCGCGTAGGCCGTCGCGATCGTGCCACCGTGCTCGGCCGCCTCCGCCGAGGCGTCCCGGTAGCCCTTGCGCCCCGCGCCGCCACCGTGGAACAGCTGCCCGTGCTCGTCGTTCCCCCAGAAGTCGCCGAGTGCGGCCAGCGCGGCAGCGGCGTCGCTCAGCGCCCGGCTCAGGGTGGTGTGCTCGCGGCGGAAGTCCTCCCCGGCACCGGCCACCCTGGACTTGCTCACATCAGTGACGGGCCCGCCGGGCCCCATCAGTCCTTCACCTGCGCGGCCATGCGTGACCTCCCGGATTCGCGCCTGCGTCGCAGCGTAGAAAGGCCCTATTACGCCGGGTTTGCGGGCGGGTTTCGGTCCTGGAGCCGTGTTGTCTGTCCCCGGCCCGGCCGGCTGAGCGGCCCGCCGTCAGCCCTGTGAAGGCGCCTCGGCGGGCAGGAAGGCGGTCTGGACCAGGCGGGAGCCGTAGCGGCGGTCCACGTAGTAGGCGCGGCCGGGGGGCAGGGCGTGCGGGCGGACGCCGAACAGGACGCCCTCGTCGCGGTCGCCGGAAAGGATCACGGCGGGGCTGGCCATGTCCTTGAGGCGCTGCATGACCGGGTCGAACATGCCGCGGCCCGCGCCGCCCATCGCGCGGGACAGCACCAGGTGCAGGCCGATGTCACGGGCCTGGGGCAGCAGGTCGAGCAGGGGGGCCAGGGGGTTGGTGCCGGTGGCGACCAGGTCGTAGTCGTCCACCACGAAGTACAGGTCCGCGCCCTTCCACCAGGTACGCGAGCGCAGCTGGTCGGGGGTGAGGTCGGCGGGCGGCAGCCGTTTGACCAGGGCCTCCCTGGCCTCGGCCACCATCTCGGCGGCGGTGGTGCTGGAGGCGGCGTACCCGATGCGGTGCTCGGTGTAGGCGGCGTCCAGCAGGGAGCGGCGGTAGTCGACGACGATCAGCCGCGCCTGCGCGGGGGCGTGCCGGGCCACGATGCCCTCGGCGACCAGCCGCAGCAGGTTCGACTTGCCGCTCTCGGTGTCACCGATGACGGTGAGGTGGGGGTCGGTGTCGAAGTCGGCGAGCACGGGCGACAGGGTGGCCTCGTCGATGCCGATGGGGATGCGCGGGCCGGTCTGCCCGGGGCCGGGCAGCGCGGTCGCGGGCAGCACGGCGGGCAGCAGCCGCACCCGGGGCGCGGGCGCGCCCTGCCACGCCTCGCGGACGCCGTCCACCAGGGCCCGCACGCCCACGGTGAGGTCGTCGGCCTGCCGGAGGCCGTCGATGCGGGGCAGCGCGCTGAGGAAGTGGTGGCCGTCCCTGGTGAGGCCGCGTCCCGGGGTGCCCTCCGGCACGGCGAGCGCGGCCTTGCGGTTCACCTCGGATTCGTAGGCGTCGCCGAGGCGCAGCTCCAGGCGGGAGCCGAACAGGTCGCGGATGCCGGGCCGGAACTCCGACCACTTGTTGGTCGCGGCGACCACGTGGACGCCGTATCCGAGGCCCCGGGCGGCGAGGTCGGTGATGGTGGGCTCCAGCGAGTCGAACTCCTGCCGCACGGTGAGCCAGCCGTCCACCACGAGGAACACGTCGCCGTATCCGTCGCCGGGGATGGTGCCGCCGGCGACCTGGCGCCGGTAGGTGGTGAACGAGTCGATGCCCCGCTCGGCGAACTCCCGCTCGCGGCGCTGCAGCAGCCCGGTCACCTCGGCGACGGTGCGGCGCACCCGGTCGACGTCCAGGCGGTTGGCCACCCCGCCGACGTGCGGCAGCCCCTCCAGGGAGCTGAGCGTGCCGCCGCCGAAGTCCAGGCAGTAGAACTGCACCTCTTGCGGGGTGTGGGTGAGCGCGAGGCCGGTGATGAGGGTGCGCAGCACGGTGCTCTTGCCGCTCTGCGGCGACCCGGCGACGGCCAGGTGGCCCGCCGCGCCGGACAGGTCGACCCCGAGGGGGTCGCGGCGCTGCTCGAACGGACGGTCCACCACGCCGAGCACCGCGCGCAGCTTGCCGCGCCCGGCCCATCCGGAGGTGGTCAGGCCGTGCTCGGGGGTGATGCTGAGCGGGGGCAGCAGGTGGCTCAGCGTCAGGGGCTCGGCCAGCGGCGGCAGCCAGATGCGGTGCGCGGGCGGGCCGTACCCGCCGAACTGCCGCACCATGATGTCGAGCAGGCTGTCCCTGCCGGTCACCGCGGGCTCGGGCTCCGGCTCGGGCGGCCCGGACGGGACCGGCGGCGGCACGTACGCCGTGCCGTACGCGACGACCTGGCGCCGCTCGGGGGCGCGCCGCTCCCTGCGGGCCTCGGGGGCGAACGGGCCCGAGACGTACGCCGCCTTGAAGCGGGTCATACCGCTGGTGTCGAACTTCAGGTAGCCGTTGCCCGGCGCGGACGGCAGCTCGTAGGCGTCGGCGGCGCCGAGCACGACGCGGCTCTCCATCGCGGAGAACGTGCGCAGCCCGACCCGGTACGACAGGTGGGTGTCCAGGCCGCGCAGCCGTCCCTCCTCCAGCCGCTGGGAGGCCAGCAGCAGGTGGACGCCGAGCGAGCGGCCGAGCCTGCCGATCATCACGAACAGGTCGATGAACTCGGGCTTGGCCGACAGCAGCTCGCTGAACTCGTCGAGCACCACGAACAGCGTGGGCAGCGCCCGCAGGTCGGCGCCCTGTTCCCTGGCCCGTTCGTAGTCGCGCAGCGAGGCGTAGTTGCCCGCGGCGCGCAGCAGTTCCTGCCTGCGCACCATCTCGCCGTGCAGCGCGTCGTACATGCGGTCGACCAGCGGCAGCTCGTCCTCGAGGTTGGTGATCACCGCGGAGACGTGGGGCAGCGTCTCCAGGCCGAGGAACGTGGCGCCGCCCTTGAAGTCGACGAGCACGAAGTTGAGGATCTCCGAGGAGTGGGTGGTGGCCAGGCCCAGCACCAGAGTGCGCAGCAGCTCGCTCTTGCCCGAGCCGGTGGCCCCGATGATGAGCCCGTGCGGGCCCATGCCGCCCTGCGCGGACTCCTTGATGTCCAGCTCGACGACCCGGCCGTCCGCGCCGAGGCCGATCGGCACCCGGAGCCGGTTGCGGGCCGCCCTGTTCCGCCACAGGGCCGCGATGTCCAGGCGCCGGGGGTCGGGCACGCCGAGAAGGTCGGTGAGCGTCATGTCGGTGGCCAGGACGTCCTGGCCCTCGCCGCTCTTGGCCGTGGAGGCGCGCAGCGGCGCGAGCTGGCGGGCCAGGCCGTCCGCCTGGAGGTAGGACATGCGGTCCGGGCGGCCGAGGCCGGTGACGATCTCTTTGCCCGCGTGGTCGGGCTGGATCCGGTTGAACCGGTCGGGCAGCACCTCCAGGCGCAGGGTCAGCCCCTCCTCGGCGGGGGCGGCCGTGCCGCTGAGGTCGATGACGGTGACGCCCTGGATGGCGTCCGCGCCGAGCGGGGAGTCCTGCGGGACGTAGCCACCGTCCAGGATCACCACGTGGTACGGCAGCGACTCCACCGACGGGCCGGGGCGGAACCTGCCGCGGTCCTTCAGCTCGGTGCCGAGCAGCCGGTCCAGGTCGCGCAGATCCTCGGCCATCAGGCGCACCGGGCCCGCGGCGTCGGTCTCCTCCGGGTGCAGGGCGTGCGGCAGCCACTTCACCCAGTCCCACTGGGACATCCACTCCTTGCCGGCGCAGACGGCGATCCGCATGTCGTCCGGGGAGTGGAAGGTGGCGAGCTGGCCGATCAGCGCCCGGGTGAGGTCGCGGACGGCAGCCGGGTCGCCGGTGGGCACGATGCGGGCGAACGAGTGGAGCGCCATGGCGATCGGCAGGTCCGCGACCGTGGAGTGGGCGCGCACGAAGCGGCGCAGCGCGCCGGCGGACATCGCGTCGAGGTCCTCGACCGGCTTGGAGTCCGGCGGCACGAGCTGGACGGCCAGCCGCTGGGTCCCCGTACCGACCCGCACCGTCGCGAAGTCCCCGTCCCTGGGCCGCCGCTCCCACAGCCGCGCCCCCATGACGACCGACCACAAGGCTCCCGGGTCGGGCCCGTTCCAGGTCAGCGCCTCCCGCTGCTGCCTGGCGGCCCTGCGCACCTTCTTACGGGTCTGCGAGAGGTACCGGAAGTAGTCGCGCCGCAGCCCGTTGAGCCGCATCTTGCGCTCCCCCGACGCCCGCCCGAGCTGGCTGAGACTCATCCCCACCATGGACAGCGCGAACATCCCCCCCGCGACGTACATGATCGGACTACCCCCGCCACCCCCCGTGAACATCAACGCCATGGCCGCCCCCCCGGCCGCCATAGGCATGAACGTCAAAACCTGCGTGAACC
>NZ_JBHSRF010000024.1:0-114358 GCF_042658925.1 Sphaerisporangium aureirubrum | reverse complement strand
GTCCGGGGTCCCCCGGCGGGCTGGACGAGCGCCGGACGTGGGCGGGGGTGGTGGGGCGGGGCCGTTCGGATTCGGGGTCCCCCGGGGGGCTGGACGAGGGCCGGAGGGGGGTGGATGCGGTGGGGCGGGAGCGTTCGGGGGCGGGGTCGTCCGGCGGGCTGGGTGGGGGGTGGAGGGGGGTGAGGCGGGAGAGTTCGGATTCGGCTTCGTGGGGGTGGCCGGTGAAGAAGAGGGTGTAGGCCAAGGGTTCGGCGATCTCCAGGGAGCGGCCGGTGGAGAGGGCGTGGCCGGCCAGGCGGCGGGTCAGGGGGAGGTCGCGGTTGGACCAGGCGTCCCTGGCGGCGGCGGTGAGGCCCTGGGGCGGGGGGTGGACGCCGTTCTCCAGGCGCCAGGCGACGACGCGGCGGTGGTCGTGGCGGCCGGGACCGGCGGCCTCGACGGCGTCGGCCAGTTCGGCGCGGCAGCGGTGGGCGCGCAGCCGGGGCGCGCGGGCGCGCAGGACCTCGCCGTAGAAGGGGTAGGCGAGGCGGGCCTGGCCGGGACGGTCGATCTTGATGACGCCGCGGGACTCCACGGTCTCCACGGCGCCGTGGGACACCAGGCTCGCCAGGATCTCGGGGCTGATGGGCTCGCCGAAGGCGAGGAGTTCCAGCACGCGGTGGCAGTCGGGCGGCAGGCCCTCCAGGCGCTTGCCGACCAGCCCGGCGAGCCGGGTGGTGACGGGCAGCCGTCCGGGGCAGCGCCAGACGCCCTCGCCGGGGGCCAGCGCGCCGGTCTCCAGCATCGCGGTGATCAGCTCGCGCAGCAGGAACGCGTTGCCCCCGGTGGTCTCGTAGGCCCGCTGAACCAGCGCCCCTTCGACGGGCCCGCCGAGGGTGCCCTCCAGCAGGCACGCCACCTCGTCGCGGGTGAAGGGGCGCACCTCGATCCACTCGGCCAGGCCGCCGGTCCACAGCCCGGCGACGGGCTCGGCGATGTTCTCCCCCGCGCGGGAGGCGGCGAGCACGAACGCCTCGCGGTGGCGCGCCATCTGGAAGGTGAGCGCGACCGACGCCTCGTCCAGCAGGTGGGCGTCGTCGATGACGATCAGCAGGTCGCGCCCGCCCGCCTGGGCGATCAGCGCGTCGGCCGCCATGCGCAGGACGTTGCCGTTGAACGCGGTGTCCATGAGCGGCGCGGGGAGGTACTGCGCGAACGCCCCGAACGGCACTCCTGCGGTGGCGCGGATGGCGCAGGCGCGGATGACGAACGTGCTCTTGGGCGCGGCGCGGATCACCTCGGTGAGCAGCCGGCTCTTGCCGGCCCCGCCGTCGCCGACGAGCGCGGCCCCGGTGAGGTCCGGGTGGGCGACGGCCGCCGCGATCCGGCCGAGTTCGGCCCGGCGGCCGACGAACACGCGTCCTAGCTCGGTGAGCGCCACCCACGAGCGCGGCACGAACATCGAGGATCGCCCGGCCGCCGGCTGGGCTGGGGAGGGCGTGAGCGTGGGACGCCGTCCGGCGGCCTGCCGGCCGTCGCGGGGCGGCGCCATGGAAGCCTCGAGCGTCATCTGAGCACTCCGATGTCCTCGATATGCGTGTGCGAATTAATTCTCTTCACGCACGCGCGATAAGACCAGTGCGCCGATCATCAGGGCATTATGAATTATTCACATGGGCACCGGTAAGCCATCACGGCGAATGACCGTCCCCGTGCACGTCAGGGCCGCCGGTGAGTACGCGATCCGCCGTCCTTGAGTAGTACACGCAGGCCAACAGAGCAATGCCGGGTATTACATCCCCATAAATCAGTGCATATCTTTTATTCCGACAGGGCTTTCGCCCTCCGATCGGATCGGAGTCACGTCACAGGAAAAACATCCACCTTCACGAGAAAGCGGCTCGATGCGTATAACGAAGAAAACCGCCCCCTGGCCCGCGGAAGTCGTGGAGAAAGGCTGGAGCCACGGACGCCTGCCGGCCCCGGCCGACGCCGATTGGAGCGACTTCGCGCGTTTCTGGGAGGACCTGCCGCCGGACCGCTACGTCGTCCGTGAGCACGGCACGACGCGCAACCGCAGGCTCGGGCAGCTCCTGGCGCCGGCCGGGTCGGGCCTGGGCATGGAGCGCATGGCGCACGGCGTCTTCTACCAGAGCAGCGAGGTCAACTCGGTGTACGGGGGGCAGCGGCGCACGTTCGCCCCGATCGCCGACGAGGTCTACGACAACCCCTGCTTCCGCGCCGCCCTGGAACACGATCTCGGCCTGATCAGGCGAATCGAGGGCGAGGACGGCGCCTGGCTGATCACCGTGCACATGATCCGCATCACGGCCACCGGCTCCGACAGCTCGGCGCCGGCGCCCGAGGGCCGCCACAACGACGGCCACGACTACGTGATCATGCATCTGGTCGGCCGGGACCGCTGCGCCGGCGGCCACAGCCGCGTGTACCGCAAGGGCGGCGGACGGCCCGCGCTGGAGCACACGCTCGAGCGCCCCATGGAGACGCTCGTGCTCGACGACCGGACGATGGAGCACGAGGTCACCCCCATCACTCCGACGGACTCCACCTACGCCGTCCGGGACATGATGATCATCGATTTCGAGCGCGCCGAATCGCACGCCTTCGCGCTTCCCCGCAGCGCCTGACCACACCGGCCGGGAACGAGAGAACCGGCCCATCACTGAATTCGCGTATCCGCCAGCACGCCGAGGAGTTGTTCCCCATGGCAAACACCACATTGGCCCCCGCCTGCCTGCAGTGCGAGACCGACATCGCCGTGCCCGACGAGATCGAGCTCGGCGACATCCTGGCCTGCCGCGGCTGCGGCCAGGAGCACGAGGTGCTCGACGTGGCCCCGGTCCGGCTGGACCTGGCTCCGGAGATCGAGGAGGACTGGGGTGAGTGAGAACCCCGCCGACGTGCTGGTCTCCGTCACCATCATGCGCCCCGAGGAGCGACTGGTCCTCTCGGCGCTCCGCGCGGTGGGTGTCACCGCGCGGTCGGTGACCCCCCGGCACACGGCGTCCTTCCTGAACGACCCCTCGCTCGCCCCGCGCCTGGTGCTGCTGCGCAACGTGTCCCACCGGGAACTGGCGGCGATGAGCGACCGGTTCGAGCAGGCCGGCGTGCCGGCACTGAACAACCCGCACGCGGTGCGGCTGTGCCTGTCGAAGGACCTGCAGGCGCTGCGGTTCGCCCGGCACGGCATCGCCCACCCCGACACCAGGATCGCCTTCTCCGCCGAGCAGGTGCGCGAGCAGATCGACGCGCTCGGCGGCGACGCCGTCATCAAGCCGGTCAGCGGCTCCTGGGGCCGCGGCATCGTGCACATCCGCGACGACGCCGAGTTCGCCGCCTGGGTGGGGGGACGCGAGTCCCTCGACCCGGGCGAGCGCAGCTACCCGGTCATCGTGCAGCAGTACGTGCCGAAGCCCGGCCACAACCTGCGGGTCGTCGTGGTCGGCGACCGGCCGCTGGTGTCCTACCGGCAGGTGAGCGACGACCTGCGCACCAACACCCGGCTCGGCGGCAAGGTGGAGCCGACCCCGCTGACCTCGCGTTCGGTGGACCTGTGCGAGCGCGTGGTCGAGGCCTTCGGCCCCGGGTTCTACGGGATCGACCTGTGCGAGCACGCCGGCACCGGCGAGATGTTCGTCCTGGAGGTCAACACCAACCCCGAGTTCACCCGCTCGGTCGCGGTGCACGGCGTGGACGTGCCCGGTCACCTGGCCGCGTACGTGCGGTCGGTCCTGGACGGCCGGGATCTCCGTCTGGCGCCCGAGGGGAGGGCGGCATGAGTGAGAACGACAAGGTCAAGGTCGCCGTCCTCGGCGCCAGCGGCTTCATCGGCGCCGAGCTGATCCGCCTGCTGGCCGCCCACCCCAAGGCCGAGCCGGTGTTCCTGTCCTCCCAGCAGTACGCCGGCCGCCCCCTCGGGCAGGTCGTGTCGGGGCTGCGCAACTCCCCGGTCGCCGGGCGAAGGATGCGCTCCCTGGACGAGCTGACCAAGGTCGACGTGGCGTTCAGCTGCCTGCCGGGCGGGGTGCTGCCCAAGGTCCTGGACGACGTCAGCGCCGAGGCCGACCTGGTGCTGAACCTCGGCGGCGACTACCGGCTGCACGACGCGGCGGAGGTCGCCGAGCACTACCCTGAGTCGGCCGCCGGGTGGCGCCAGCCGATCCCGTACTACGTGCCGGAGTTCTGCCCGAGGCCCGCCGAGCCGGTGGTCAACCTGCCCGGCTGCATGGCCTCGGCCGCGATCTACGCCCTGTACCCGCTGTTCGCCGCCGGGCTGGTGGAGCCGCGCGTGGTGGTCGACGCCAAGACCGGCTCCAGCGGCGGCGGCCACGGCGGGGCCGAGCACCCGGCGCTGCGCGACGGCAACGTGCGCGCGCACAAGCTGCACGGCCACCGGCACGCCCCGGAGATCCGCCAGGCCATCGGCGAGTTCACCGGCACCACTCCCGACCTGCAGTTCTCCGCGTTCAGCCTCCCCGTCGTGCGGGGGGTGTACGCCGCCGCCTACACCTGGCTGCGGCCGGACGCTGGGGCGCCCGAGGTGCGCAGGGCGTACGCCAAGGCGTACGCGGACGCGCGCTTCGTCCGGGTCGCCGGGGGGCGCTCGCCGATGGCGCTGCCCATGCTCAAGACGGTCAACGGCTCCAACACCGCCGAGGTCGGCGCGTCGGCCGAGGGCGGGCGCTGCGTGGCGGTGGCCGCCCTGGACAACCTGCTCAAGGGCGGCGCGGGGCAGGCCGTGCAGGCCATGAACCTCATCTTCGGCTTCGACGAGGGCCTCGGCCTGGCGGAGGTGGGGGCATGGCCGTGACCGGGACCCCGGGCTACGTCCCGGACGCGCTGAAGGCGGTCAACCCGCACCGCGCCCTGCACGTGGTCAAGCTCGGCAGCGCGACGCTGCGCCACGCGCGGGTGTACGACGAGCTCGCCGAGCTGCGGTCCCGCGGCGCACGCGTGCTGGTGGTGACGGGCGGCGCGGCCGACATCACGCTGCACTACGCGCTGATCGGCCGCCCGATCCGCACCCTGACGCTGCGCGGCGGCGACGAGGTGCGCTACTGCCCGCCGGACGAGATCCCCTACATCGTCGAGGCCTACGAGCAGATCACCCTGCCCCGGATCCGGGACGAGCTGACCCGCCGCGGCCTGTCGGTCCACACCACCACCGGGGCCGCCGCCACCGGCCTGGGCGGCGGGCTGGTCACCGCCACGCCGGGCGGGCCGCTGCGGGCCTTCGAGGGCGACCGCCAGCGGTTCGTGCGCGACCACCGCGCGGGCACCGTGCGGGACGTCGACGCCGCGCGGCTGGCCGAGCTGCTGGAGGTGTTCGACGTCGTGTGCGTGTCCCCGCCGGTCGCCGCGAGCGACGGCGGGTCGCCGCTCAACGTGGACGCCGACGTGCTGGCCGCCGAGGTGGCGCTGGCCCTCGACGCCGACCACCTGCGCCTGGTCACCGGCACGGCGGGGCTGCTCACCGACCCCGCCGACCCGGCGAGCACGCTGCCGCACGCCACCGTGGGCGAAGGGATGTCCTACGCGGGCGGGCGGATGAAGCAGAAGGTCCGCGCGGCCGAGCTGGCGCTGGCCGGCACGCCCGACGTCGTGATCACCGGCCCGCACACGCTGGACACCCGGGACGGCACCCGCTTCTGGCGGGCCCCCGCGCCCGCGCCCGACCTCGGGCTGCTGGCCCGCATGGTGGAGCTGGGATCGGTGTCGGGCGACGAGCGGGACCTGGCCGAGTTCCTGGTGCGGTGGTGCGCCGACCGGGGCGTCGCCGCCCGGATCGACCCGGCGGGCAACCTGGTCGCCACCAAGGGCGACGGCCCGCGGCGCCTGCTGATGATCGGCCACATGGACACCGTCCCGCACCGCTGGCCGGTGCGCTGGGACGGCGGGACCATCACCGGCCGCGGCTGCGTCGACGCCAAGGGCAGCCTGGCGGCGTTCCTGGAGACGCTGGCCGGGCTGGACGTGCCGGAGGACGCCTCGGTCCAGGTGATCGGCACCGTCGAGGAGGAACGCTCCGCGGCGGGCGCCCATCACGCCCGCGACCACTACACCGCGGACGCGGTCATCACCGGCGAGCCGAGCGGCGCGTCCGCGCTGACCGTCGGCTACCACGGCGTGTGCAAGACCCTGCTGAGCGTGTCGCAGCCGTCGGCGCACACCGCGGCCAAGGACTCCCGCACCGCGGCGGGCCGGATGACCGACGCGGTGACCGCGGCCGAGGCCGCGGTCGCGGCGCTCGGCGCGGACACGCTGTTCGCGGTGCTCAGCGTCCGCGCGGGCAGCCGGGACGGCGTGCAGTCGGCCGAGGCCGTCGTCGACGTGCGGGTGCCGCCGTCGATCACACCGGCCGCGGTCACCGACGCGATCCGCCGGGCGCTGCCCGCGCGGGTGCGCGCCGAGACGCTGCTGCGCACCCCCGCGGTGGCCACGCCGCGCACCAGCCCGCTGGTCAGGGCGTTCACCCGGGCGCTGCGCGCCGCGACGGGCGGGCCCCCGCGGCTGCTGGCCAAGAAGGGCAGCAGCGACATGAACACCCTCGCCACCACCTGGCACGGCGTGCCGATGGTGGCCTACGGGCCGGGCGACTCCTCGCTCGACCACACCCCGCACGAGCGCCTGGACGCCGGGGAGTACCGGCTGGCCAGGACCGTGCTCGACGACGCGGTACGCCGCTGGCTGGCCGGCGGCGCCCCCGCCGTGCCGGTCGGCGCGACGACTGGAGGCGAGCGGACGTGAACGACATCGACCTGGCGAACGAGCGCGCGCTGCGCGCCCGGCGCTCGGTGGTCGACATGGCGGCCGGCGAGGTGGGGTGCCATCTCGGCGGCAGCATGTCGGTACTGGACATCCTGGTGGCCGCCTACGCGGTCGCGGCCGCCAGGCCCGGCACCGAGGTGGTGCTCAGCAAGGGGCACGCCGCCGCCGCGCTGTACGCCGTGCTGCACCAGATCGGCGTGATCGAGGAGGACCCGGCGCCGCGCTACGGCCTGGCCGGGGAGCCCTACACCGGGCACCCGGGCCCGAAGGTGCCGGGCGTGCGGTTCCCCACCGGCAGCCTCGGCCACGGCGCGGCGTACGCGGCCGGCTGGGCGCTGTCGCGGCGGCTGCTCGGCGAGCCGGGCGGCGCCATCGCCGTCGTCGGCGACGGCGAGCTGCAGGAGGGCCTGATCTGGGAGACCCTTCAGGTCGTCCAGGCCAAGCGCATCAGCGGGCTGACCCTCGTGGTCGACGTCAACGGCGGCCAGAACGACGGGTACGTGTCCGACATCTCCCCGCTCACCGACCTGCCGGCCCGGTTCGCGGCGTTCGGCTTCGAGGTGGTCGAGACCGACGGGCACGACATCGAGAAGCTGATGGACGCCCTCGTCCCCGGTGAGCGGCCCCGCGTGGTGCTCGCCGCCACCGTCAAGGCCAAGGGCGTGCCCGCCGCCGAGGGACGGGCCTCGTCCCACTACGTGAAGATCACCCCCGCCCGCGCCCGGCAGTGGAAGGCGGCGATGGTCTGATGTTGTCCGGACGCGACGCCTACAAGGACGAACTGACCGCCCTGGCCGCCGGGGACGAGCGGATCATCTGCCTGGAGGCCGACCTGGGCGGCCCCAAGCACCCCTTCGCCGAAAAGCATCCCGGCCGTTTCCTCAACCTCGGCATCGCCGAGGGCGCGGCCGTCGACATCGCGGTGGGCCTCGCCTCGGCGGGGCTGCGCCCGTTCCTCAGCACGTTCGCCGCGTTCGGCACGTGGCGGGCGGCGGAGAGCGTCAAGCTCGGGCTCGGCTACCTCGGCGCGCCCGTCGTACTGGTCTGCCCGTACGGCGGGGTCTCCGGCGGCTGGTTCGGGCCCACCCATCACAGCCTCGAGGACCTGGCGGTGGCCCGCAGCCTTCCCGGCCTGCGGATCGCCGTCCCGTGCGGCGAGGCCGAGACAAGGGAGGTGATCAGGGCGGCGGCCGCCGCCGACCGGCCGTGTTACGTGCGGCTGGCACGCAACGAGACCTACGACGCGCCGTTCGCGCCCGCCGGACACGGCGAGGTGGGCTGGGTGACCCCGGCCGGCGACGGCACCACGACCTGCCTGGTGTCGGTCGGCGAGAAGCCCGCGCAGCTGTGCGGGCGGGCCGCCGAGCAGGACCCCCGGCTGGCGCACGCCCACCTGTGCTGGGTGGACGACGAGAGCCTGGCGCTGGCGGCCGGTGAGCTGGCCGCCGGCGCCAGGCGGCTGGTGGTGGTGGAGGAGCACCGGGAGGCCGGCGGCGTCGCCGCGGCCCTGGCGCTGCTCCTGCCGCAGCACGAGGTCCGCGCGGTGAACGCCGGACCCTCGTGGCCGTCGGAGGGCGGCGGCCACGACGACATCCTGACCGCGCTCGGGCTCACCGTCCCCGCCGTCCTGGCGGCGGCGGTCCCCGCGCCGAGAACCTCGCAAGGGGGAATCACATGACCGCAGGCACCGTCCACGAGGTCACACGCCAAACCCTGTCCGACCCCGCCCTGACCCGGCGCACTCCAGGTGAGGAGTTCGCCTGGGCCGTCTCCCGCGACCGCGGCGACGACGACGTGAGCGTCCCGATCCACGGGTACCTCCCGTCGGCGTTCCCGCTGTTCACCACCCGGCCCCGCTACACGGTGCGCCACCTGCTGAAGGTGGCCAGCGTGTCGGACCGGCCCACCGCCTACGTGCACGAGGCCATCACGCAGGGCCGCGAGACGCCGGGCAACACCTACGGCAGCACCCCGGAGGCGGTGTTCGGGTCCAGCGTCCGGTCCGCCGAGCTGACCGACCTGTACGTCGACGTGGCGGTGCCCGAGGGCCTGCTCGACGAGCCCGCGCTGCTGGCGGCGTTCATCGACTTCCGTGTGCTGGTCCGCATGGGGGTCGTGGAGAACGAGTCGCTGCTGCACGGCACCGCCGACGGCAGGATCTCCGGGCTGCTGTCGCTGCCCGGCCTGCGCACCGGCCCCTTCATCGAGGACGTCGGCGAGGCGCTGACCACCGCCGCGGCCCGGGTGGAGGACACCGGGGGCTCCTGCGACGGCATCGTCGCCCACCCCGCGCTGTACTGGCAGCTGCTGCGCGACGGCACCCTCGGAAAGCTCAACTCGGTGGGCGTCAAGGTGGCCCGCACCCGGATGATGCCGCGCGGCCAGGCGCTGCTCGGCGACTTCCGGGCCGCGGTGACCCTGCTCGATCCCAACGTGTCCACCATCACGCTGC
The DNA here is from genome assembly GCF_042658925.1 of Sphaerisporangium aureirubrum. Taxonomy (NCBI): domain Bacteria; kingdom Bacillati; phylum Actinomycetota; class Actinomycetes; order Streptosporangiales; family Streptosporangiaceae; genus Sphaerisporangium; species Sphaerisporangium aureirubrum. Next base: position 105,138 of record NZ_JBHSRF010000024.1, on the reverse strand, counting down.
TTCGCAAGTCGGGGCCGAACGGTGAGGACATGGTGCGGGCGCATTCGCGGATGGGCCTGGCCGTGCACCTGCCGCAGCACTTCCTGCTGCTGTCCCGCTCCTGATACGCCCCGACCCTCACCGGGAGGTGCACCACTCATGACCGAACGAACGAAGGTTCTCTACATCACCGGCTGGCTGCGCAGCGGGACCACCTTGCTCGGCAACGTGCTGAACGAGCTGCCTGGCGTGGTGCACGCCGGTGAGCTGCACTATCTGTGGCGCAACGGCTTGCTGCGGTCGGGCACCAACTCGGTGTGCGGCTGCGGCGAGCAGGTGCGCGACTGCCCCGTGTGGTCCTCGGCGACCGGCCCGAGGACGGCCGGCGCCATGGGCGACGCGGGCGACGCGGTGTCGGTGGCCGAGCGCATGGTGGCGGCGCAGCACGCCCACCTGCGCACCCGGCACACCCGGGCGCGGCTCGCCGAGAGCCGCGCCGGACGGCCCGCGCCGCCCGCCGCCGCCGAGGTCCTGGACCGCACGGCGGACCTCTACCGGGCCCTCGCCGCCGCCGGCGGCGAGCGGCTCGTGGTGGACGGCTCCAAGTACCCCGCCGAGGCGGCGGCCCTGATCGGGCGGCCCGACCTGGACGTGCGGGTGCTGCACATGGTGCGCGACCCGCGCGCCGTGGCGCTGTCCCACCTGAGCGTCAAGCAGTACATCGAGATCATGAGCCCCGCGCGCAGCACCGGGTACTGGCTCGGATTCAACCTGGCCTCCGAGATGGTGGGCGCCGCGGCGCCCGGCCGGTATCTGCGCGTCCGGCACGAGGACTTCTCCGCCGACCCCGCCGGGGTGCTGGAGGAGGTCCTCGCGTTCGCCGGGCTGGACGACGCCCCGCCGGTGGACGCCACCGGCACCGTCACGCTCGGCGTCAACCACACCGTCACCGGCAACCCCGACCGGCTGACCCGCGGCGCCACGCGGATCAGGTCCGAGGAGCGGTGGCGCACCGACCTGCCGGCCAGGCACGCGGCCACCGCGACCGCGGTGGCGCTGCCGCTGCTGGCCCGATACCGCTATCCGCTGGCCCCGGCGCCCGCCCGCGCCCGGACCGGGAGGGAGAGCCTGACATGGACCTCGGACTGACCGGACGCGTGGCCCTGGTGTCCGCGGCCAGCAGCGGGCTCGGGCTCGGCGCGGCCCGCGCGCTGGCCGCCGAGGGCGCCCACGTCTCCATCGCCGCCCGCGACCCGGAACGGCTGGCCCGCGCGCACGCGGCCGTGGACGCCGCCGGGCCGGGCCGGGTGATGAGCACCGTGCTGGACGTGCGCGACGAGGCGGCCACCGCCGCGTGGGTGCGCGCCACCGCGGCCGGGCTCGGCGCCCTGCACGTGGTCGTCACCAACGCCGGCGGCGTGCCGCACGGCCGCGCCGACGCCTTCACCCCCGGCGACTACCGCGCCGCCGTGGAGGGCTCGATGCTGCCGCACATCACCATCGCGCTGGCCGCGCTGCCCTACCTGGTGGAGGGCGGCTGGGGCCGGATCATGATGGTCACCTCCGAGGCGGTGCGCCAGCCGCTGCCGGGCACCGCGCTGTCGGCCACGGCCCGGCTCGGGCTGCTCGGCTTCGCCAAGGGCCTGGTGCACACGCTCGGCCCGGCCGGCGTCACCGTCAACGTGCTGGCGCCCGGCTGCCACCGCACCCCCGCGTTCGAGGGCTTCCTTGAGGCCCGCGGCGCCGGGGACGTCGAGGCGGGCCTCAAGGAGGTCACCGCGGAGATCCCGCTCGGCACCGTCGGCGACCCCGGGGACTTCGGGGCGATCGCCGCGTTCCTGGCCAGTGAGCAGGCGGCGTTCGTCACCGGCACCGTCATGGTGGTGGACGGCGGCAACACCAGGGGGTTCGGATGACCGTCACGACCGACTACCGGCTGGCGCAGCTCGACGCGCTGGAGGCCGAGGCCGTCCATGTGTTCCGCGAGGTCGCTGCCGAGTTCGAGCGTCCCGGGCTGCTGTTCTCCGGCGGCAAGGACTCCATCGTGCTGCTGCGCCTGGCCGAGAAGGCGTTCGCGCCGGCGCCCATCCCGTTCCCGGCGGTGCACGTCGACACCGGGCACAACTTCCCCGAGGTGCTGGACTTCCGCGACCGGCGGGTGGCCGAGCTGGGCATGCGCCTGGTCGTCGGCTCGGTGCAGGCCGCGATCGACTCCGGCCGGGTGGCCGAACCGGCCGGCCGGTGGCCGAGCCGCAACCGGCTGCAGACCACGGCCCTGCTGGACACCATCGCCGAGCACCGCTTCGACGCGGTGTTCGGCGGCGCCCGCAGGGACGAGGACAAGGCCCGCGCCAAGGAGCGGATCCTGTCGTTCCGCGACGAGTTCGGCCAGTGGGACCCCAAGAACCAGCGGCCCGAGCTGTGGAACCTGTTCAACACCCGCATCAGGACCGGCGAGCACATCCGCGCCTTCCCGCTGTCCAACTGGACCGAGCTGGACATCTGGCAGTACATCGCCCGGGAGGGCCTGGAGATCCCGTCGATCTACTTCGCGCACACCCGGCGGGTGTTCGAGCGCGACGGAATGCTGATCGCCGAGAACCCCTTCGTCGCCAGGACGGACGACGAGCCGGTCTTCGAGACCACGGTGCGGTTCCGCACGGTGGGCGACATGACCTGCACCGGCGCGGTCGACTCGGTGGCCGCGGACGTGGAGGCGATCGTCCGGGAGGTGGCGGCGGCGCGGACCACCGAGCGCGGCGCCACCCGGGCCGACGACCGCGCCAGCGAGGCGGCCATGGAGGACCGCAAGCGCGAAGGCTACTTCTGACCATCGAATCGAGCTGGCTATGACCATGGACATTCTCCGGTTCGCGACGGCGGGTTCGGTCGACGACGGCAAGAGCACGCTCGTCGGCCGCCTGCTGTACGACTCCAAATCGATCTTCGAAGACCAGCTGGACGCCGTGGAGCGCGCGAGCGTGGCGCGCGGCGGCGACCGGGTGGACCTGGCGCTGCTCACCGACGGCCTGCGCGCCGAACGCGAGCAGGGCATCACCATCGACGTCGCCTACCGCTACTTCGCGACGCCCCAGCGCAAGTTCATCATCGCCGACACCCCGGGCCACCTGCAGTACACCCGCAACATGGTGACAGGCGCGTCCACCGCCGACCTGGCCATCGTGCTGGTCGACGCGACCAAGGGCGTGCTGGAGCAGAGCCGCAGGCACGCCCTGCTGCTCAGCCTGCTCGGGGTGCCGCACATCGTGGTGTGCGTCAACAAGATGGACCTGGTCGGCTACAGCAGGGAGGTGTTCGAGCGCATCAAGCAGGAGTTCACCGCGTTCGCCGCCAAGCTGACCGTCAAGGACCTGACGTTCGTGCCGGTCTCCGCGCTCAACGGCGACAACGTGGTGACGCGTTCCGCCGAGATGGGCTGGCACGAGGGCGGGTCGCTGCTCCACCTGCTGGAGACCGCGCACATCGCCTCCGACCGCAACCTGGTCGACCTGCGGTTCCCCGTGCAGTACGTGATCAGGTCGGGCGAGGGCCGCGGCTACGCCGGCCAGATCGCGGGCGGCACGGTGCGGCCCGGCGACGAGGTGACGCACCTGCCGTCGGGCCTCACCACCCGCGTCACCGCGGTCGAGGCGCCCGGCGGGCCGGTGGACGAGGCGTTCGCCCCCATGTCGGTCTCCATCCGGCTGGCCGACGACCTGGACATCTCGCGCGGCGACATGCTGTGCCGCCCGCGCAACGTGCCCGCGGTCACCCAGGACCTGGACCTGATGGTGTGCTGGATGGGCGACCGGCCGATGTCGCCGCGCACCACGCTGACCGTCAAGCACACCACCCGCACCGCGCGGGCGCTGGTCGGCGACCTGCGGTACCGCCTGGACATCGACACCCTGCACCGCGACCCGGACGCCACCCGGCTGCACCGCAACGAGATCGGCCGCGTCGGCCTGCGGGTCACCACCCCTCTGTTCTGCGACCCCTACACCCGCAACCGCCTGACCGGCGGCGTCATCCTCATCGACGACGCCACCAACAGCACGGTGGCCGCGGGCATGATCACCGGCTTCGCCGGGATCGACTGAATTGAGTAGGCCCGCGCCCCGATGGAGTAGCGCGGGCCGCTGACCGGGCCGGGGGCGCCCGAATAGCGTCGTGACCACGGCGTTCCCCGGCGTCACACGTTTCCCCCGTTCTCACGTTCCGCCGGGCCGACCCGTGCCCGGCGCCTGGAAGGAGACCACGATGCCCACGCTGAAGCCCGCGGACCCCCAAGTCCTCGCGACCGCGGTCGCGGACTCCCTGGTGGTGGCCGCCGACCACGACGCCCCGCACTCGGGGCTCTACTACTGGGAGTGCGCCCGCCCCTGGACCGCCGCGGTGGTGGAGGCGATCGGGCGGGCGGAGGATCCGCGCGTCCGGGCCCTCGGCGAGAGCCTGATCGCCGACCCCGCCTGCCCCGGCAAGTACGAGGCGCTGCGCGCCGCGCTGTGCACGCCCGCCGCGCAGGGACCCGGCCTGGAGGCGCTGTTCGACCTGGCGTGGGAGGCCGAGTGCAACAACCGGCTCGGCCACCACGTCGGCGCCCGCTACGTCCGCGAGCCCGAGCTCGCGACGGTCACCCTGGAGGAGCTGCGCGCCCTGCCGCCCGGTGAGGGCCTGCCGCCCGGCGCCGACCCCGAGGTGCTGATCGTGGTGCCGTTCCGCGACCGCGACACCGGCGGCGTCCGGCTGCGCAACCTGATCTCGTGCCTGCTGTCGCTGCGCGACCAGTCCTATCCGCGTGCCTGCTACCGGGTGACGGTCGTGGAGTCCGACGCCGAGCCACGGTGGCGCGAGGTGATCGAGCCCTACGCCGACCACTACATGTTCGCCCCCAAGGCCGGCTCGTTCAACAAGTCGTGGGCGGTGAACGCCGGCGTGGTGAACAGCCCCGGACGGCCCGAGGTGATCTGCATCCTGGACGCCGACGTGCTGGCCGACCGCTGGTTCGTCGAGCGCAACGCCCGCCGTTTCGGGCGGCCCGGTGTCATGGGCCACCTCACCTACCGCAACATGCTGTGCCTGGACACCGTGTCCACCTCCCGGGCCATCCGCGAGCGGCTGCGCGACGGCGCCGGCGAGCCGGACCTCGACCACCTGCGCGGCTTCACGCTGCGCCGCGGCCCCGGCGCGTGCCTGTGGGTGCGCACCAGCGCGTTCCACCGCATCGGCGGCATGGACGAGCGCTACGAGGGCTGGGGCGGCGAGGACATCGACTTCAACTACCGCTTCGACTTCGCCAACGCCTACGACAGCTACGACGACACCCTGATCCACCTGCGCCACCCTCCGGCCTCGGCGCTGCGCACCGACGGCGAGCTGGTCAACGCGCACATCCCGCCGCTGAGCTGGCGCGCGGGCGAGGTCATCGGCCGGCTGGACCGCTTCGCGTCCGCGGCGGCGGGTGCGTCATGACCATCACCCGCATCGGCACCGACAGGATCGACCGCAACCTGGACCTGGCGGGCAAGCTGTACCAGCGCTCGATCTTCCCCGGCGTGGCCGACGTCGCGCACGGCCTGCGCCTGCCGTCCCCGCTGGTGGTGGACCTGGACCCGACCACGCTGTGCGACCTGGCCTGCCCCGAGTGCATCAGCTCCGGCGTGCTGCACAAGGGCCAGTTCTCCAAGGACCGCATCGTGCGGCTCGCCCACGAGCTGGCCGAGTCCAGCGTCAAGGCCGTGATCCTCATCGGCGGCGGCGAGCCGCTGATGCACCGCGCCATCGGCGCCATTATCGAGGTGCTGTACGAGGCCGGCATCCAGATCGGCCTGGTCACCAACGGCACGCTCATGGGCCACCACATGGACCGGCTGACCGAGATGGCCTCCTGGGTGCGGGTGTCGATGGACGCCGGCACCCTCGCGACCTACGACAAGTTCCGCCCGAGCCGCCGCAAGAGCAGCGTGTTCCCGCTGATCGTGCACAACATGCGGGAGTTCGCCGGGCGCAAGCGCGGCGCCCTCGGCTACTCGTTCCTGCTGATGCAGCGCTTCGACGCCGAGGGGCGGGTCACCGACACCAACTACCACGAGGTGTACGCCGCCGGGGCCCTCGCCAAGGACATCGGCTGCGACTACTTCGAGCTGAAGGCGATGCTCGACGACGACCACTTCACCGTCGGCCAGTCCCCCGGCGACATCGCGCTGGTGGAGGGGCAGCTCGCCCGGCTGCGGGAACTGGAGGACGACACCTTCCACCTGCTCGGCTCCTCCAACTGGGAGACGGTGCGGCGCGGCCTGGACCCGGTGCAGCCGAAGGACTACTCGACCTGCCACATCGCCGAGCTGCGCACCACCGTGACCCCCAACGGCGTCTTCGTGTGCCCCTACCACCGGGGCAACCAGGCCGCCAAGCTCGGCGACCTGGACGACGACACGTCGTTCGCGGAGCTGTGGGCGCGGGCCGACACCACCGTGGTGAACCCCGGCCGCGACTGCCGGTTCCACTGCGCCAGGCACCAGGCCAACGTGGAGATCGCCGCGCTGCCCGGCCGCCCCGGACCGGTGCGGCTCGTCGACGACTTCGACCCGTTCATCTAGAGGCGGCCGACCATGCGTATCGCGGTCATCGGCGCGGGGCCCGCGGGCCTCACCGGCGCCAAGCAGGCGATGGAGTACGGCCACGACGTCGTGGTGTACGAGAAGCACGACGACGTGGGCGGCATCTGGAACCCGGCGTCGCTCGGCGCCTACGAGGGCGTGCGCACCCAGACCTCGCGCGACTGCCTGCCGTTCTCCGACTTCCCCTTCCCCGCCGCCGGGCCGGGCGAGGACGAGTTCCCCTCGGTGGCGGGGATGCACGCCTACCTGCGGGCCTACGCCGAACGGTTCGGCGTGCTCCCGGCGATCCGGTCCGGGCACGAGGTGGTCCGGGTCCACCGGCCCGGCGACCGGTGGCGCGTCACGGCGCGCCACCGGGGCCGGGACGTCACCGAGGCGTTCGACGCCGTGATGGTGGCCAACGGCGAGCTGTGGCGGCCGAAGGGCCTGCCCGGCGCGCCCGCCGAGCCGCGCGGGTTCCACCTGATGACCGCCAAGGACTACCGCCGCCCGCGGGACCTGCGCGGGCGGCGGGTCCTGGTGGCCGGCGGCGGCGTCAGCGGCGCGGACATCGCCGCCGAGCTGGCGGGCGAGGCCGCGTCGGTGGACTGGGCGGTGCGCGGGCGCGCGCTGTTCCTGCCCCGGGTGTGCGGGGACGTCCCGAACGACCTGCTGTTCTCCTACATCGGCCGGGTCGCGCTGGAGGAGATGCCCTTCGGTGAGTACCTGGCGTTCCTCGCCGGGCTGATGCCGGACTACATGCGGATGTACCGGGCCACGGGCCTGCTGCCGGAAGATGGCTTCCACGGCGCGGTGCACGTCAACGACCGCATCGTCCCGGCGGTGCACCGCGGCGAGGTGCGCCCCCGGGCGGCCCTGTCGCGGCTCGGCGAGGGCGGCGTCGCGGTGTTCGAGGACGGCGGCACCGGTCGCTACGACACGGTGATCACGTGCCTCGGCTACGAGCCGCCCGACTACGGGTTCGTCGACGGGCTGCGCCAGGAGGACCTGTACGAGCACTTCTTCCACCGCGGCGACACCACGCTGATGGTGATCAACACCCCGGTGGCCACCGACGCGTTCGGCACCGCGTGCCCCTATTTCGAGGCGGTCGCGGGCTGGGCGCTGGCGGTGCTGTCGGGGAAGGCGGAGCTGCCAGGGCCGCTGAGCAGGGCCGCCTGGTGCGAAAAGCACCTTCCCGCCCGGCGACGTTATTACGACTGCTGGCTGGAAAGTATCCGGATCGGTCTCGCCGGCGGGACGCTGCCGGATCCGGCCACGCACTTCGGCGACTACTGGCGGCTGGTCTCCAGTGCCGTGGTCCCCGCGAACCTGTCCCCCTCCGGCGCCCCGGAAGCGAGGCCGGCCCCGTGCGACGCGCTGTTCGACCTCACCGCGCTGAAGCACCGCGTGCTCGCCGCGCTGCCCCTGTCCACCCGGGACGCGCTGCTCGCCGCGGGCCGGATCGGCCCGGACGACCACCTCGGCTCGCTGGGCGTGCCACCGCGACGGCGGATCGAGCCGTGGCTGCCCTATCGGCAACTCACCGGGGCGGGCTAGCCCCCGCCGGCCACGCCCCGCCCACCTAAGGAGACATCGTGCACCCCACGAAGACCGGTGGCCTGAGGATCTTCATGGACGGCTCCGTCACCCGCCTCGCGGCCGCCACGGCGATGATCGGCGTGGGCGGCGCGATGGTGGTCCCCACCGTCAGCCTGTTCCTGTCCGACGTGATCGGCGCGACCCCGCTCATGATCGGCGCGTTCGTCGCCGGGCGCGCGGTCGCCGAGATCAGCGCCGACCTCGGGGTGGGGGTGCTGTCGGACCGGCTCGGCAACCGCCGGCTCGTCCTCGCCGTCTGCTCGGTCTTCGCCGCCGCCGGCGCCCTGTCCTACTTCACCCTGCGCGACTACTGGCTGCTGCTGGTCTGCTCGGCGGTGTTCTTCGGCCTCGGCGGCACCACCTTCCCGCAGCTGTACGCCTACACGCGGGAGTTCGCCGAGGCCCGCGACCACCCGGTGACCTTCTTCAGCTCGACGCTGCGCTCGGTCACCTCGCTGGCCTGGATCCTCGGCCCGCCGCTGGCTTTCGGCCTGATCGCCGCCGTCGGCTTCGGCAACATGTACCTCGTGGCCGCCGCGCTGTACCTCGGCGGGGCGCTGATCTGCTTCTGGGGCCTGCCCGACGTGAGCCGCCGCAAGGCCCCGGCCGTCGTGGACGGCCCCGGCGCGGCGGCCGTGGAGGCGGGCGCCCCCGGGGCGGTCGCCACCGAGGTGCGCGCCCCCGCCCCCGTGGGCAGCCCGTTCGCCGGCCTCACCCCCAAGGTGAAGGCCCTGCTGGTCGTCATCGTGCTGCTCATCACCGTGAACTGCATGTACGCCATCGACATCGCGCTGTTCATCACCAAGGACCTGGGCTTCGACGCGGGCTTCACCGGGCTGGTACTCGGCCTCGCCTCGGCGCTGGAGGTCCCGGCGATGGTGTACATCGGCGCCAAGGCCGACCGGCTCGGCCACTGGCGGGTCATCATGGGGGCCGCGCTGTGCGCCACCCTGTTCTTCTGCCTGCTGCCGCTGGCGACGACCAAGCTCGCGCTGCTGCTGCTGCAGATCCCGAACGCGCTCTGGACGGCCGTCGCGATGAGCATCCCGGTGACCGTCCTTCAGGACTCCATGCCCGACCGCCCCGGGGTCGCCTCGTCGCTGTACTCCAGCGCCTTCAAGACCGGCATCTTCCTCGGCGGAATCCTGACCGGGCTGATCGCGCAGTGGGTGGGTTTCACCAATGTCTTCTGGGCCTGCGCGGCGCTCTCGGCGGCCGCGCTGCTCTCCATGCTCCTCAGGAGGAAAGCATGAACTCCACACCGCCGCGGTGCAGCGTGGTCGTCCCGACCTACAACCGGTCCCGGCTGCTGCGCCTCACCCTGAACTCGCTGGCGCGCCAGACGCTGCCGCCCGGGTCGTTCGAGGTCCTGGTGGTCGACGACGGCTCGTCCGACGACACCGCCGACGTGGCGCGCGAGTACGCCGGGCGGCTGGACCTGCGGTACTTCCACCAGGAGGACCTCGGGTACCGGGTGGCCAAGGCCCGCAACACAGGCATCGCCCACGCGCGGGCGGAGGTCTGCGTGTTCGTGGACTCCGGCGTGCTGCTCGGGGAGGACACCCTGCGCGCCTACCTGGCCGAGCACGAGCACCGGGCCGGGCCGGTCGCGGTGGTGGGCTACGTGTTCTGCTTCAACGAGGACAACGAGGACGGCGCGCTGATGGAGCGGGCCATCGACGTGCGCGACCCCGACGCGACCATCCGGGAGCTGCGCGGGCTCGGCAAGTGGGTGGACATCCGCGAGGAGTTCTACGCGCGCTACGGCGACGACATCGGGTCCCTGCCCGCGCCGTGGCTGATCTACTGGACGTGCAACGTGTCGGCGCCCACCGCGCTGCTGCGCCAGATCGGCGGGTTCGACGAGGCGTTCACCAGCTGGGGCGGCGAGGACGTGGAGCTCGGCTACCGGCTGTTCCGGGCGGGCGCCCGGTTCGTGCTGGGCCGGGACGCCGTGGCCGTCCACCACCCGCACGAGAAGAGCTACGAGGACAACGTCGCCGGGGCCGCCGCCAACTATCGCTACATGGCCGCCAAGTACGACACCCCGATCATGCGCCTGGTCACCGGCAACCATTTCTTCGCCATCAACGACGTGATCCGGGAGAACGGCCTGCCGTCGTGCGCCGACTACCTCGCGGCCCGTGCCGCCGCGCCCGCGGCGACGGCCGTGGAGATCATGGAGGCCGTTGAGGCGACGGCGGCGCTGGACGCCGCGACCGCCGGGGACTCCCTGGACGTCCTGGACGCTCTGGACGCCATGGATCCCGTGGAGGCCCTGGCGGCCGTGGCGGGCATCGAGGTCGTGGAGTCGTTGACGGGCCTCGGGGGCCCGGCGCCGCAGGTGGTGGAGCATGCGGGGTGAGCCCGGGCACGGGCCCGTACTGGTGTTCGCGCCGCACCCCGACGACGAGGTCATCGCCTGCGGCGGCGTCGTCGCCCGGCTGGCCGCGGCGGGCGTGCCCGTGACGATCGTGTTCGCCACCGACGGGTCGCGGTCGCACAGCGCGGTGCTCGGCATCGAGGCCGACCCCTCCCCCGCCGAGCTGGCGGTGATCCGCCGCGGCGAGGCCAAGGCCGCCGCCAAGGCCCTCGGCCTCGGGCCGGGGGACGTGGTGTGGCTCGGCCACACCGACACCCTGCTGTCGGAGACGATGCCCCGGTTCCGCGCCGAGGTGACCGCCCTGCTGCGGGACCGCGCGGACGTCGCCGAGGTGTACCTGCCGCACGAGGTGCGCGAGCTGAACGCCGACCACCGGCTGACCGGCGAGGCCGTGGCGGACGCCCTGGCGGACCTCGGCCTGACGCCCCGGCTGCGCAGGTACGTGGTGTGGGACGAGGACACCGAGGCCGCGTTCGCCTTCACCAACCGCGTCGCGCCGGACCGCCCGGCCCCCGAGGGGGAACGCCCGGCCCGCACCGACGTGTCGGCGTGGCTGGAGCGCAAGCGGGCCGCGCTGGAGGAGCACCGCACCCAGGTGACGCTGTTCTCCCCCGCGCAGGACCGCCCGGTGGTCCCCGAGGAGTTCGCGCGCCGGGTGCTCGCCCGCCGCGCCGAGGAGTTCTGGATCGTGCCCCGCGACATGACGCCCGGCTTCCGGTACGCCCCTGAGGCGGCCGGGGCACCCGAAGGGAACCGGAGATGAGCGAGCGCACCGGCCCGGCGGAGGCGCCCGGGATCCCCGGGCTGGCGTACCTGGCCGGATGGCCGAGGGTGCGCTCGGCCTTCGGCACGGACCCGGAGGTCGAGGAGCGGGTCCGGGACATCGTGCGGCAGATGACGCTGGAGGAGAAGCTCGGCCAGATGATCCAGCCGGAGCTGGCCGAGCTGACCCCGGAGGACGCCCGCGAGTACAAGATCGGCTCGGCGCTGAACGGCGCGGGCATCTGGCCGGACGGCGACCGGCGCGCCGAGGTCAAGCGGTGGGTGGAGACGGTCGACGCGTACTGGGAGGCCGTGGAGGAGGCCTACGCCGACCGGCCGTTCCGGGTGCCGTTCATGTGGGCGACCGACGCGGTGCACGGGCACAACAACGTGCACGGCGCCACGATCTTCCCGCACAACATCGGCCTCGGCGCCGCCCGCGACCCCGGCCTGGTGCGCAGGATCGGCGAGGCCACCGCGCGCGAGATCGCCGCCACCGGGATGGACTGGACCTTCGCCCCCACCGTCACCACGCCGCGCGACCGCCGCTGGGGCCGCCACTACGAGGGCTACTCCGAGGACCCCGAGGTGGTGCACGCCTACGCGCGCGCCATGGTGGCCGGCCTGCAGGGCGGCGCCGCGGACCTGACCGGGGACACGCGCGTCGTCTCCACCATCAAGCACTGGATCGCCGACGGCGCCACGGCCGAGGGCGTGGACCGCGGCGTGGCACGCTGCCCGGAGGAGCTGCTGCGCAACATCCACGCGCGGGGGTTCCTGTCCGGCATCGAGGCGGGCGCCCAGGCGGTGATGGCGTCGTTCAGCGGCTGGGAGGACCCCGCCAACTACGACCACACCCCCGGCGGCCCCGCGCCGTACAACCACAAGGTGCACGGCAGCCGGTACCTGATCACCGACGTGCTGAAGGACGCCGTCGGCTTCGACGGCATCGTCATCAGCGACTGGGACGCGCACGCCGAGGTGGCGGGCTGCACCCTCGGCGACGCCGGGTACGCGATCAACGCCGGGCTCGACGTGCTGATGGTCGCGGGCCGGGACGCCTGGCGGTCGGTGTACCGCACCGCCCGCGACCAGGTGGTCGCCGGGATCATCCCGATGTCGCGGATCGACGACGCGGTGACGCGGGTGCTGCGGGTCAAGGCGCGCGCCGGGCTGTGGGACAAGCCGCGCCCGAGGGAGCGGTCCCTCGCCGGGGACGAGTCGGTGCTCGGCCACCCCGGCCACCGCGCCCTGTCCCGCGAGGCGGTGCGCAAGTCGCTGGTCCTGCTGAAGAACGACGGCGGCGTGCTGCCGCTGTCCCCCGGCGCGCGGGTGCTGGTGACCGGCGGCGGCGCCGACGACATCAGCAAGCAGGCCGGGGGCTGGACCATCAGCTGGCAGGGCCACGACGTCGACATGTCCGACCTGCCCGGCGCCACGACGCTCGCCATGGCGGTGCGCGCGGTGACCGGCGAGGAGCGCTGCCGGGTGGACCCCTACCTGGAGCACACCGACCCCCGGGAGTTCGACGTGGCGGTGGTCGCCGTCGGGGAGGACTCCTACGCCGAGATGCGCGGCACCATCAAGCCGTGGGGCACCGTGGAGTACGCCGCGCTCAAGCGGTCCTACGCCCGCGACCTCGCGACCCTGCGGGCGCTGCGGGAGGCCGGGGTGCCGGTGGTGACGGTGATGTTCACCGGCCGGCCGCTGTACGTCACCGAGGAGATCAACCTGTCGGACGCCTTCGTGGTGGCGTGGCTGCCCGGGACCGAGGGCGGAGGGATCACCGACGTGCTGTTCGCCGGGGAGGACGACGCGCCGCGCCACGACTTCCAGGGACGGCTCACCTTCGGCTGGCCGCGGAGCAAGCGGTCGATGAGCGTCAACCGGATCCCGCCGCACATCCCCGGCTACCGGGTGCCGCCCGAGGAGCAGGCCCCCGAGGGCGAGCACGCCCCGCTGTTCCCCTACGGCTTCGGGCTGTCGCTGCGCGACACCGCGCACACCGGCACGCTGCCGGTGGACCCCGGCCGCCCCGAGCCCCCCGCTCCCCCGGCCACCGGTCCGCTGGAGGTGCTCGGCGCCCGGTCGGGCGGCGGGTACGTCATGCGGACCGGCGGCCACAACACCTGGTCGCGGGAGGATCTGTCCCTGGAGGGGCCCACCTCCACGCTGATCGTCGAGTCCCGGCCGGTGGACCACCCGGGCGGCGGTCCCGCGCTGTCGCTGGACTTCCAGGGGTACATCGCGTTCGTCTACGCCGAGGACGCCGGCGGGCGGCCCGCCGACCTGCGCGGCCACGCGGAGGCGGGCGGCCGGGTGGCGTTCGACGCGCGCGTCGCCGAGCCGCCGGAGCTGCCGATGTACCTGTGCTGCCACGACGACTACCCAGGGCAGCCGGGCGTGGACGTGGCGCCCCTGCTGCGCGCCCTGCCGCCCGGGGAGTGGCGCACCGTGACCGTGCCGCTGGCCGAGCTGGAGCGGGCCGGCACCCGGCTGCGGCACGTGGACGTGCCGTTCATGCTCTACACCGAGGGCCGGGCCCGGCTGGACGTCGGCGAGGTCCGCTGGCCGACCGGCTGACCGGCACCGGCCGCGGACCGGAAACCGTGGCCGGCGAAAGGACGGCGGGAGCGCGAACTCCCGCCGTCCAGTCATGTTAGAAGTAAAATTTCAAGACCCGCATGCTTACGCACCGTTGGCGGAGACACATACGCTTTGCGTAGTCAGCCGGAGATCAACCTGAGCCCCAGGAGGTCGGGACCCGCAGGTGCGTACTCTGAAGGTCCTCCTCGCCGAGGACGTGCACATGGTACGCGGGGCGCTGGTGGCCCTGCTGGAGCTGGAGCCGGACCTGACCGTCGTGGCCCAGGTCGACCGGGGCGACACGATCGTGGCGGCCGCGATGGAGCACCGGCCGGACGTGGCGGTCATCGACATCGACCTGCCGGGCATGGACGGGCTGACGGCCGCCGCGCTGCTGCGTGAGCGGCTGCCCACCTGCCGCGCCCTCATCCTGACCAGCCTCGGCCGGCCGGGCACGGTGCGGCGGGCGCTGGCCGCCCACGTGTCGGGGTTCATCCTGAAGGACGCGCCGCCCGACCACCTGGCCGAGGCGGTGCGCAACGTGGCGTCCGGCAAGCGGGTCATCGACCCGCAGCTGGCGCTGAGCGCCTGGGACGTCGGGGACAACCCGCTGTCGGAGCGCGAGCTTCAGGTGCTGCGGCTGGCCGCGCAGGGCGCCGAGGCGGCCGAGATCGCCGCCACGCTGCACCTGTCCGCGGGGACGGTGCGCAACTACCTGACGACGATCGTCATGAAGCTGAACGCGCGCAACCGCGTGGACGCCATCCGCATCGCCACCGAAGCGGGCTGGGTGCCCTGAGGAACCGGCCCCCGCGGCCACGCGCGAACCGGCCGCCCCCGCTCGGCGGGAGCGGCCGGTGCCGGCCGTGCGGGCGGTGCCCTCTCACGCGCTCACCGCGGTGACCAGGCGCTCGGCGTCGGCCGCCTCCGACGGCTCGCGTGACAGCTCGGCCTCGCCGAGCGCGGTGACGATGACCGCCTCGGCGGCCGCGGCCAGGGCGCGGGCCAGCAGCGGGTCGATGACCCGGTTCCACAGCGGCACCCCGAGGTCGAACCGCAGCTCGAACGTCACCTGGCACGTGTCGCCGCCGCCCGGCCCCGGGGGCTCGGGCTGGAAGCGCCAGGCGCCGGACAGCCGGGCCAGGTCGCCGTCCTCCTGCTCGAACACGATGCCGGGCCGCTCGGGGAACACCTCCTCGATCTGGCGCCAGCGCACCGTGCCGGACCGGAACGGCAGCGCCCACTCGCTGACGCGCCGCTCCCCGTGACCGGCCACGGCCTCGCGCTCGATCCGCACCGTGCCCACCTCACGCGGCAGCGTCTCGCACCAGCCGCCGTCCGCGAGGCGGCGCAGCGCCTCCCTGGCGTCCAGCCGGACCCGGGCCCGCACACCTACCTTGCCCATCTCACGCCTCCCTTCCAGGCGCACCGTCCCCGCCCCGGCGGCCGGGGCCGGCCGAGACGCCCTGCAGGTGCGTGGTCCTGATCATCATGTAGGTGGCCTCGCCGAACACACCGCCGGTGAGCCCGGTCCCGCCGTGGGAGGGCATGTAGGGGAAGAACCCGCAGTGGGACGTGTCGTTGACCTTGAGCATTCCGCCGTTGACCACGCCGTCGACGAAGCGGCCGACGACCCGCTCGTCCGCGGCCCACAGCGAGTTGCGCAGGCCGTAGGCGTTGGAGTTGACGAACGTGATGACGTCCTCCAGCAGCCGGTCGTCCGGGACGTCCGGCTCGGGCACCACCACGGGCAGCAACGGGAAGAAGGTCTCCTCCCGCACCGCGTCCACCTCGCCGGCGCCGGCGAGGCCGTCGATCCGCACCACCGTGGGCTCGGCGAAGAACCCGGTGTCCGACACCGAGCCGTCCACGTCGAGGCGGCGCCCGCCGCACACCAGCCTGCCGCCCTTGCGCAGCGCGTCGGCGGTGACGGAGAAGAAGCCGTCCATGGCGAGCACGGGCGTGAGCATCACACCCTCCTCGTCGGGGTAGCCGGGCCGGATCCCGGCCGCCGCGACGGCCAGCCGCTCGATCAGCTCGTCGGCGATCGCCGGGTGGGCGATCACGCGGTTGGGGACGTTGCAGATCTGGCCGGAGGAGTTGAACGCCTCCACCAGGGCGCCGGCCGCCATGTCGAGGTCGGCGTCGCGCCACACGACTGCGCAGTCGTTGCCGGCCAGCTCCAGGATGGGCTTCTTGCCCGCCGCGACGCAGTCGTTCTGGAAGGCCATGCCCTTCTCGGTGCCGCCGAAGTAGATGATGTCGTCGACGTGCTCGCTGCCGAGCCACTCCTCCATCATCGGCGGCCCGCAGACCGCGTTCAGGGTGCCGGCGGGGGCGCCGACCTCGTCCAGGGCGGGGGCGATGATCTCGCGCACCGCGTACATGGAGCCGAGGGGGATGCTGCGCGGCGCGCGGATCACCACGGTGTTGCCCGACAGCAGGGCGAAGGCGCCGTAGATGGTGTTGGAGTGCGGGGCGTTCTGCGGCGGCGCGACGCACACCACGCCGTCCGGGCGGCGCCGCATGGTCAGGTGGCGCCCGGCGTAGGAGAACTCGCGGTGCAGCAGCTCGGCGCACCAGCCGAGGGTCTCGGGGCTGAGGGTGTGCATCAGGCCGTCGATCTCCCACTCCGAGACCGTCCGCGGGCGGCCCTCGGCGACCATGATGTCGACGAACTCGGTGCGCACGTCGGACAGGCGCTTGCGGATGAGCTCGCCGAGCCGCAGCCGCAGGTCCAGGGGCGTCCTGGCCCACTGGGGGGCGGCGGCCGCGGCGGCGGCGAGCGCCTGCTGGACGGTCTCGGGGCCGGCCAGCGCGCACCGTCCGGCGAGGCCGGGGCCCGCGTCGGCCGGGTCGAGCTCGCCGAGCTCCAGCATGCGCTTGCGCCGGATGGCCGCCAGGTCGTTCTCCAGCACCGAGCGGGCGGTCATCACGTAGATGTGCCGCTCGGAATCCACGTCCCGGCCCGCCACATAGGACGGATAGGAACGGTAGGGCGGTGTGCCTGGTGCGCCCATCGGGTGTCTCCTCTCATCGGATGCTCGGATGCGCCGCCGTCCCGCCCTGCACCGGACGGGACGGCGGCTCGGTGGCGAACCGAGGTCGGGGCCTTCTCCGGCCGGATCGGGGCGGGCCGGGGGACCGTTCGCTTCTGGGGGCAGGGGTCAGGGGGCGTGCTCGCGGCCGAGGAACTCGCGGGCGATGACCAGCTTGGTGGCGCCCGCGGTGCCGTCGCCGAGCTGCGTGCCGATCACGTCGCGCAGCCGCCGCGCCAGCGGCCGGTCCTCCGACCAGCCGAAGTGGCCGAGGGTGAGCAGCGCCTGGTGGGCCGCGTCCACCGAGGCCCTCGGGCCCCACCACTTGGCCATGTTGGCCGGGACGCGGTGCGGGAGCCCGGCGTCGTTGCGCCACAGCGCCTCGTAGGCGACCAGCCGGGCGCCGTGCAGGTACGTCGCGTGCTCCACCAGCGGGAACGACACGCCCTGGAAGCGGCCGAGCGACTGGCCGAACGCCTCACGGGTGCGGCAGTGCTCGAAGGCGTCCTCGATGGAGGCGCCCGCGGCGGCCACGGCCATCAGGGCGATCAGCGCGCGGGAGTAGTCGAAGCCGCGCATGCCCTGCACGAAGCCGAGGCCGGTGCCGCCGACCACCTGGCCGGCGCCGACGGGCAGCCCGTCGAAGACCAGGGTCGACCGGCCGCCGGAGCGGTTGCCGAGGGAGGGCAGCGTGGTGCGGGTGACGTACCGCTCGTCCAGGGGGGTGTAGAAGGCGGTGACGCCGCGCGAGCGGGGCTCGGGGCCGGTGCGGGCGAAGACCAGGCCGTGCGTGGCGAAGCCGCCGATCATGATGGAGGTCTTCTCGCCGGTCAGCCGCCAGCCGTCGCCGTCGGGCTCGGCCTTCAGCTCCAGGCCGGCGGCGTCGGTGCCGTGCCCGCGCTCGGTCATGCACACCGCGACGATCGCCTCGCCGCGGGCTATCTCCGGCAGCCACGCGGCCTTCTGGGTGTCGTCGCAGTTGGCGTTCAGCACGCCGGCGACCAGCGCGGCGTTCAGCACCGGGTAGCAGGCGGTGATGTCGCCGCGGGCCAGTTCCTCCAGCACGACGCCGGTGCCGACCGCGTCCAGGTCCAGGCCGCCGTACTCGGCGGGGACGCGCAGCCCGAAGTAGCCCTCGGCCGCCATGTCGGCGAGCAACTCGGGAGGGATGCGGCCGTCCAGGTCGAACCCGGCCGCGGCGGGGGCGAGGCGGCCGTCGACGAACGCGCGCACCTTCCCGGCCAGGGCCTCCTGCTCAGCAGAGAAGAGAAAGTCCATGGGTCCTCATTCCGCCTCGAGCCGCTCGCGCAGCAGGAACTTCTGCACCTTGCCGGAGGGCGTCCTCGGCAGGCCGTCGACGATCAAGATCCGTTCGGGCCAGTACTGCTTGGCCATGTCCAGCCCGTCCAGGTGGGCCCGCAGGTCGTCCATGGCCGGGGCCGCGCCGTCCGGGACGATGACGGCGCAGGCCCGCTCCCCCATCCGGTCGTCGGCGTAGCCGACCACGGCCACGTCCTGGATGCCCGGGTGGCGCAGCAGCGCGGCCTCCACCTCCACGACCGGGACCTTGACCCCGCCGCGCGAGATCACGTCCTTGACGCGGCCGGCGATGCGGATGCCGCCGTAGCCGTCGTCCCTGGCCAGGTCGCCGGTGTCGAACCAGCCGTCGGGGGTCAGCGACTCGGCATACAGCTCGGGGCGGCGGTAGTAGCCGAGGCACTGGTTGGCGCCGCGCACCTGAAGGTTCCCGGTGCCGCCGGGGGCGACCGGCTCGCCGGTCTCGCCGTCGACGATCCGGACCTCCATGCCGGGCACCGGCGTGCCGTCGCTCTCGGCGGCCCGCATCGGCGGGTCCTGCGGGCGGGTGACGGTGACGCAGCCGTTCTCCGTCATGCCCCACAGCGCGTACAGGCGGCAGCCGAGCACGTCGCGGGACTGCTCCACCAGCACCGGCGGGATGGGGGCGCTGCCGGTCGCGAAGATCCTCAGCGACGACAGGTCCCGCGGGGTGTCGCGCTGCGCGCGGATGAGGTCCATCAGGAACGGCGGCGCGCCCATGAAGAACGTCACCCGCTCCTGTTCGATGATGTCCAGCATCCGCACCGGGTCCCAGGCGTCCATCTGGACGGCGGTGGCGCCGAGCAGGAGCGGCATGATGAAGTTCCAGGTGTAGCCCGCCTGCAGCGTGGTGGGCGAGCCCATCGCGGTGACCTCGTCCTCGGTGAGGCCGAGCACGTCGATCTGCGACTGGTTGGTGGCGCGCAGCGTGTTGTGGGTGTGCACGACGCCCTTGGGCTCGCCGGTCGTGCCCGAGGTGAACATGATCTGGGCGATGTCGTCGGGGCCGGCCTCCAGGGCGTCCAGCGCGCCGGGGGTCAGCTCGCGCTCCCACGGGCGGCCGAGCAGGTCGAGGTCGAAGTCCAGCGCGGAGGGGTCGCCCGCCTCGGCGGCGCCGAGCAGCACCCGGCGGCGCAGCGTGGGGACGGCCGCGGCGACCTCGGCGCTCATCCCGGCGAAGGAGAAGCCCTTCAGCCGCGCCGGGCCGATGTACAGGGGGCTGCCGGTCAGGCCGGTCATGTACTCCACCTCGCGGCGGCGCATGATCGTCGCCACCGGTCCCGCCACCGCGCCGGCCCTGGCGCAGGCGAGGATCAGCGCGACCAGCTGCCAGGAGTTGGGCAGTTGCAGGGTGACCACGTCGCCGCGCCGCACCCCGAGGCCCACCAGCCCCGCGGCGAGGCGTTCGACCACCGCGGCCAGTTCGGCGTAGGTCAGGCGCTCGGGCGGGCGGCCGTCGCCGTAGCGGCACACCACGGCGGCGCGATCGGGGAAGCGCGACACCGCGTCGCGCAGGTCGTCGGCGAGGGTCCGGTCGCGCCACACCCCCTCGGCCCGGAAGCGCTCACCGGCCAGTTCCAGTACCGGAGCCATGATCCGTTCCTTCCATGCGGGCGGCTTTGACTAATAGGGCAATGTCCGGCCGGATGGACTTCGCAGGTCCAAATGCAGTTCACCACGCTTTTCCGGCGCTTTTCCGGTGCGCACGATACGAGTGCGGATCCGATGCATTTTCGGCCTCCTGTGGGGAATCAATCGGTATCCCAGTCTGCCTGGAGCCGCTGCTCACGCCCAGTGAGCTGCTCACCTGGGCGGTATGAGAGATTCATATCTGCTTTATGACCGGAAAACTGTTTCGCGGGCCTGGTGACGGCGCACAATGCGGTGCACGGTGTCGTTCATGTCGGCCCACGACGGCACCCGGCGGACCGCCGCGCCCGGGACGAGGGAACGTACGGCCGCGGCTCCGCAAGACGTGCCGGTCGAGCCCGAAAGCGAGGCACCCGTGGGGGAAATGGATCAACGGGCGAACGTCGCCGCCGAACGCCGGATCCACGCGGCGGAGCGGCACGGCGGCCCGGGACCGGCGCGCTCGCCGCGCATCGGCTTCAAGCGCCACCTGCGGCCGGAGATCTCCGGTGAGGCGGTCTACCTGCTGTCGGCCCGGGGCACCACCGCGCTGTCCGGACGGCCGGCGCAGATCCTGGCCCCGCTGCTGGACGGCAGCCACAGCGTGGACGAGGTGTACCGGGAGGCGTCCTCCGAACTGCCCCCGTGGCAGATCGAGGAGGTGCTGGGGCGCATGGGCGAGGCGGGCCTGATCGGCTACCGCTCGGCCGCCCCCGACGCCGACGCCGGCGCCGAGGCGTACTGGGACCTGGCCGGGCTGGACGGCGACCACATCACCGGCGCGCTGCCTAAGGCCCTGCTGGGCGTGGTGCCCCTCGGCGTGGACCCCGAGCCGGTCATCGCGGCCTGCCGCTCGGCCGGGCTGCGCGCCGCGGTCACCGGCGAGGACGACCGCGACGCCGACCTGACGCTCGTGCTCTGCTGCGACTACCTCGACCCCGCGCTGGAGCAGGTCAACACCGCCATGCTCGCCGACCGCCGGGCGTGGCTGCCCGCCACGACGGGCGGCGCCGACGTCTGGATCGGCCCCTTCTTCCGGCCCGGCGCCGGGCCGTGCTGGTCGTGCCTGGCGGTGCGGCTGCTCGGCCACCACCGCGCCGAGGTCTGCCTGCGCCGCGAGGCCGGCGCCGGCCCGCCGGAGACCTCGCTCCCGCTGACCCGCGCCCTCGGCGCGCTGTCGGTGGCGCTGGAGGCCGCCAAGTGGCTGGCCGGCCACCGGCACGAGGGCCAGGACACGGTGTGGACGCTGGACACCCTCACCCTGGCCAGCCGCCGCCACCCGCTGGACCGGCGCCCGCAGTGCCCCGCGTGCGGCGACCCGGGCCTGGTGGCCCGCAGGGTGGACGCGCCCGTGGTGCCCGCCGCCCGCCCCAAGGCCGCCGCCGGCGGCACCGGGGAACGCGCGCTGACACCCGAGGAGGTGTGGAAGCGCTACGGAAGGCTCGCCGACCCGGTCACCGGCGTCACGGCGGCGATCCGGCGCGACCCGCGCGGCCCGGCGTTCCTCAACGGCTACCTGGCCGGCCCCAACCTGGCGCTCGGCGGCGAGGACCTGTCGCAGGTGCGCGCGGGCCTGCGCACGCAGAGCGGCGGCAAGGGCGTCACCGACCTCGACGCCCGGGTGAGCGCCCTGTGCGAGGCGGTGGAGCGGTACAGCGGGGTGCGCGCGGGCGACGAGCCGGTGGTGCGCGACAGCCTGCGCGCGCTCGGCGCGGACGCCGTCCACCCCGACGCCTGCCAGCTGTTCCACCCGCGCCAGTACCGCGACCGGGCCGCGTGGAACGCGGTCAACACCGCCTTCCAGCACGTGCCCGAGCCGTTCGACCCCGACGCGAGGATCGACTGGACGCCGGTGTGGTCGCTGACCGGGGAACGCCCGCGGCTGCTGCCCACCGACCTGCTGTACTACCGCCGCGCCGGCTCGCCCGGCACCCCCTCGGTGCGCGCCGACTCCAACGGCAACGCCGCCGGGTCCAGCCTGGAGGACGCCATCGTGCAGGGCTTCCTGGAGCTGGCCGAACGGGACGCCGTCGCGCTGTGGTGGTACAACCGCACCCGTCACCCCGCGGCCGACCTGCGGTCGTTCGGCGACCCGTGGATCACCGGGGTGGACGAACGCTACGCCGCGCTCGGCCGGGAGGTCTGGGTGCTGGACATCACCTCCGACCTCGGCGTCCCGGTGATGGCCGCGGTGTCCCGCCGCGCCGGCGGCCCGGCCGAGGACATCATGCTCGGCTTCGGCGCGCACTTCGACCCGCGGATCGCGCTGCGCCGCGCCCTGGCCGAGCTCGGCCAGCTGCTGCCCGTGACGCTCGGCGCCCGCCCGGACGGCACCGGGTACGGCACCACCGACCCCGGCCTGCTGGCGTGGTGGACCCGCGCGACCGTCCGCCGCCACCCGTACCTGCTGCCCGACCCGCAGACCGCGCCGCGCACCGCCGCCGACCTGCCCTTCACGCCGCGCGCCTGCCTGGGCGAGGACATCGCCCACATCACCGGCCTGGCCCGCGACAGGGGCCTGGAGGTGCTGGTGCTCGACCAGACCCGGCCCGACATCGGGATGCCGGTGGTCAAGGTCGTGGTGCCCGGCCTGCGGCACTTCTGGGCCCGCTTCGCCCCCGGACGGCTGTACGACGTCCCGGTGCGCCTCGGCCGCCTGCCCGCGCCGACCGCCTACGAGGACCTCAACCCGATCCCCCTGTTCCTCTGACGCCCCCTCCCTCCTCCCCCGTCCCGACACGAACCAGGAGACCCAGCGTGACCGACACCGAGGACACGTCGCCCGACGGGTTCCCGCTGTGGTCGCTGCGCGAGGACGTGCACGTCGAGAGCGACCCCGCCGCCGGGGTCGTGATCCTGCACAGCCGCTGGGGCGACGAGGTGGTCCGGCGACCCGGGCACGGGGTGGTGGAGGCGCTGCGGCGGATGAGCCTCGGGCCGGTGTCGCTGGAGAACGCCGTCAGCGACACCGCCGAGCGCGCCGCGCTGGACCGGCTGCTGGCCAGGCTGCGGCACCTGGTGATCCGCTCGCTCGGGCTGGACCAGGAACGGCCCCTCATCTCGGTCGTCCCGCTCACCCCGCAGGCGGCGTTCCGGCCGGTGGCCCCCGTGCCGTCCCGGCCGATCCGGCTGTCCAGGTTCGCCGTGCTGCGCGCCGAGGACGGCGCCTACCACCTGGAGTCGCCGCTGTCGCTGCACCGGGTGGTGCTGCACCGGGCCGAGGCGGTCTGGCTGCTCGGCACGCTGAACCGCGCCGTGACCCCCGCCTCCGCGGTCGCCGCGATGCCGTGCCGCGCCGGGCCCGCCCTGTCCGTGCTCGCCTACCTGATGGGCGCCGGCATGGTGGTGCAGGCCCGGCCGGGCGGCCCGACCCGCCCGGTGTTCGACGAGGACGCCGACCCCGCGCTCGCCACCTGGCCCGCGCAGGACCTGATGTTCCACACCCGTTCCACGCTCGGGCGGCACGACCACGACTTCGGCGCCACCTACCCCATGGGCGAGCGGTGGACGGTCGAGCCGGTCACCAAGCCGGCCACGGAGGCGGAGAGCGTGCCGCTGTACCGGCCGCGGTGGGAGCAGGTGATGGCGGCCGACCCGCCGCTGACCGCCGCCGTCGAGGGACGGCGCCCCACCCGCCGGTTCGGCGGCGGGCCGGTGACCGCCGAGGAGATCGGCGAGGTGCTCTACCGGGCGGCCAGGGTGCGCTCCCTGCTCGCCTCGCCCGGCGACCCCGGCGAGGTCACCAGCGACCGCCCCTACCCGAGCTTCGCCGCCGCCTACGAGCTGGAGCTGTACCTCGCGGTCGGCGAGTGCCTGGGCCTGCGGAGCGGCGTCTACCACTACGACCCGCTCGGCCACCGCCTGGACCGCGTGCCGGCCGGGCACGCCGAGGTGCAGGAGCTGCTGGAGCGGGGCCGGATGTCGGCGGACCTGACGACCCCGCCGCCCGTCCTGGTCTTCGTCACCGCGCGGTTCCGCCGGATGACGTGGAAGTACAGCGGGCCGGGCTACGCGCTCATCCTGAAGAACACCGGCGCCCTGCTGCAGACGCTGTACCTGGTGGGCGCGACGCTGGGCCTCGCCACCTGCCCGATGGGGACGGCGGACATCGAGACCACTGCGCGGGTGCTCGGCACCGACTGGCGGACCGAGTCCTGCGTCGGCGGGCTGGCGCTCGGCAGGCGGTCGGGAAGCGCCTCGGGCCCCCCTGGGCGCCGCCGGCGGCCGGTGAACGACCCCGGCTGGCCCGACCTCGCGATGGACGTCCTGCGGCGCCACCACGCCGGCTGAACCCGCCCCGCACCCCCACCGGAGCCCCCTGGTACCCACTGAACCGTTTCAGTAAACAATGGGTTACGGCTGGGAGAAAATATGCTGCCCTGTTATCACGAAACGGTTACGTGAGAAATTCACAATGGCCTGATGAACCAGGGTACTATTCGCGCGGCAGTGCTGCGTCCAGAATTACAGGCACGGGACGATGCGCAGTAAAAAAGGAGTAGCGATGCAGATCACCGTGCACGAGAATCACGGCCGCGCCACGCTTTCCCCCGGTCACACGAGGCACCTCCCCGCCTCCGCCGGTCACCGCCCCACTCCCTCCACACCCGGCGGAACCCCGCTCCCACGGGCCCGGCGGACCACCGACCTCGTCATCGAGCGCCTCGACGGCTCGTCCACCGCGTACGCGGTGCCCACCTTCTGCGGCTGAACCAGCCTGCGCACCGCGCGCGGACACGTCCACCCCTTCTGATCGCACTTCGCGGCACCCCCGCCGCCGCAACCGGCGGCGGGAGCCGCCGCCCCCGCCGCCTCGCCGTCCGGCGCCTCCCGCACGGGTACTCAATCCCGCGCCCCCTCCAATACGCTGGCACGGCACCCCGTCATGGCCCCTATTGAAGGCAGGGGAAATGGGAGCGCTCCCGACTGGGGGAACCCGACCATGAGCGACCGCACCCCGGACGAGCGGCCGCCGTCCTCGCCGACCCGGGACCTCCCCCGGCCGCCGGAGGACGCCCCCGAGGGATGGGCCCCGCGCGTGGCCGTGCCGGTCACCGTGACGATGCTCGCCGGATTCGCGGTCGTGACGGTCATCAACGTCCTGACCGCCGGCCTCGGACAGGCCGCGCTGATCGGCTTCGTGCTCTGCCTGGCGGTGGTGTTCCCGCTGCAGACACTGCACTCCCTCGGCCACCCCCGCCGATGGCCCGCGCGGTACCGGGCGCTCACCCTGTCGGCCCAGGCGCTCGCCACCTACCTTCCGTTCCTCTGGGTGGGACGGTCCTGGGGCGCGATGGCCGGCTTCATGGCCGGATCCCTGCTGCTGGCCGTGCCCGGACGGGTGGGGTGGATCCTCTACACCGTGGCGGCGGCCGGCGTGCTGCCGGCGATGGCGTCGTCGGGACTCACCCCGGTCGTCGTCGCCTACGTGTTCGGCTTCACCCTGCTCACCGGCATCGTGGTGTACGGCATCAGCTCGTTGTCGGCGCTCATCGCGGAGTTGTCGTCGGCGCGGGACAAGCTGGCACGGATGGCGGTGACCCGCGAACGCCTCCGGGTGGCCCGCGACCTGCACGACCTGCTCGGATACAGCCTCTCGGCGATCACCCTCAAAAGCGAGCTCACCCACCGCCTGCTCCCGGGCAACCCGCACCGGGCACAGGAAGAGATCACCGACATCCTCACCGTCGCCCGCCAAGCACTCGCCGACGTCCGCACCGTCGCCAGCGGCTACCGCACCATGTCCCTCACCGGCGAAACCGACTCCGCCGTCTCCGTCCTCACCGCCGCCGACATCGACGTCCACGCCACCATCGACACCCCACCCCTCCCCCCCACCCTCGAAACCATCCTCGCCACCGTCGTCCGCGAAGCCATCACCAACATCCTCCGCCACAGCAAAGCCCAGCGCGCCACCGTCCGCGCCACCCTGCGGGACGGCGTCGTCCACCTCGCCATCGCCAACGACGGCACCGAGGTCGACCCCGGCACCGAGGACGCGGGGGACGCCGGCTCCCGGCCTCTCTCCGCCCAGGCGGCCCCGGCGCCCGCCGTCGCGCACGGCAACGGCCTGAACAACCTCGCCGCCCGCCTGGCCACCGCCGGCGGCCACCTCACCACGCACACCACCCGCGACGGCTGGTTCCACCTCACCGTCACCGCGCCGGCCGGCGACCCGCCGGCCCAGGAGCAGGGCCAGGACCAGGACACGGCGCCCCGGCCGTTCCCGTGGCGGCTCCTGCGGCCGCACCCCGCGGGCGACGCCGAGGACGGCCGGTCCTCACGGTGGACGCTGCGGCTGTCGGTCCCCCTCACCGCGGCGGTCCTGGTGGGCTACTCGTTCATCATGTTCGTCAACGTGGTCGACACCGGCGCCCACCCGCCGGCCCTGGTGGCGTCCACGGCCTGCCTGGTGGCGGGCCTCGCGCTGCAGGTCGCGCACTCCTTCGGCCGCCCGCGCGGCTGGCCCCGCTGGGTGTGCCTGCTCACGCTGTCCGCCCAGGCGGCCGTCAGCTACCTGCCGCTGCTGTGGATCGGCCGGCCGTGGGGGTCGATGGTGGGCTTCCTCGCCGGGTCGGTGCTGCTGGCGGTGCGCGGCGAGCTGCTGCGCTGGGTGCTGTACGCGGTGATCGTGCTCGGCGTGCTGCCGCTGGCGCTGGCGGACGGCGTGTCACCGGCCTACCTGGTCTACCTCCCGGTCTCCGGCCTGCTCACCGGGATCGTGGTGTACGGCATGAGCTCGTTGTCCGCGCTGGTCGCGGAGTTGTCGTCGGCGCGGGACAAGCTGGCACGGATGGCGGTGACCCGCGAACGCCTCCGGGTGGCCCGCGACCTGCACGACCTGCTCGGATACAGCCTCTCGGCCATCACCCTCAAAAGCGAGCTCACCCACCGCCTGCTCCCGGGCAACCCGCACCGGGCACAGGAAGAGATCACCGACATCCTCACCGTCGCCCGCCAAGCACTCGCCGACGTCCGCACCGTCGCCAGCGGCTACCGCACCATGTCCCTCACCGGCGAAACCGACTCCGCCGTCTCCGTCCTCACCGCCGCCGACATCGACGTCCACGCCACCATCGACACCCCACCCCTCCCCCCCACCCTCGAAACCATCCTCGCCACCGTCGTCCGCGAAGCCATCACCAACATCCTCCGCCACAGCAAAGCCCGGCACGCCACCATCCGCGCCACCCTGCGCACCACCAAGCGGCACCCCGCCGTCCACCTGCACATCGCCAACGACGGCCTGTCCACCGCGCACGGCGACCCCCTCGCCACCGGCCGCGAAGCCGTGCCGCCCGCCCCCCACGGCAACGGGCTGAGCAACCTGATCGCCCGCCTGGCCAGCGCCGACGGCCACCTCACCACGCACACCACCCGCGACGGCTGGTTCCACCTCACCGCCACGGCACCGCTGTCCCCGCCCGACCCCTCGCGGCCCCGGGCGTTCACGGCCGAGCCGCCGCTCGACCCGTCGCCGGAACGCTGACGGCCGGCGCCCTTTACAAAGTAGATTCCGTCGTCGGCCCGGCAGGCCGGGCAGCAGGTGCGAGACGGGGAAAAGGGGCGCCACGAGCGCGCCGAGGGTCCCGGGCTCGGAGGGAGGGGGGTGGCCCGCCGAGGTCAACTTAGTCTAGCCTTACCTAAGCTTAGTAAGCCTTACCTAAGTATCGACCGTCCCGAGGAGCGTGCCCGGTGCCCACAGTCCCGTCAGGCGGGGACGTCCTGCGGCGTGCCATCTCCGGGCAGCGGCGGGACGTCGCCGTAGGCTCGCTGCTCGGCGCCGCCCACCAGGCCGGAGAGGCGCTGGTGCCGGTGCTGATCGGCGTCACCATCGACCGGGGCGTGGCCGAGGGGAACCTGGGGGCGCTGCTGACGCTGCTCGCCGTCCTCGCCGTCGTGTACGTCGGGCTGTCGTTCGGATTCCGCTTCGGCGCGCGGGCCGGGGAGCGGGCGGCGGAACGGGCGGGCCACGACCTGCGGGTGCAGCTGGTCGAGCGGGTGCTGCACCCCGGCGGCGGCACCGAGGACGGACGGCTGCCCGGCGCCCTGGCCGCCATCGCCACCGAGGACGCCCGGCGGGTCGGCGCGGTGAACATGGCCGTGCTGTCCGGGCTGTCCGCGCTGGCGGGCCTGCTGGTGGGCGCCGTCGTGCTGCTGCGCATCTCGCTGCCGCTCGGGCTCATGGTGCTGATCGGCACCCCCGTGCTGCTGTGGCTCGGCCACCTGCTGAGCAAGCCGCTGGAGCGCCGCAGCGAGGCCGAGCAGGAGCGGGCCGCGCACGCCTCGGGGGTGGCCGCCGACCTGGTGGCCGGGCTGCGGGTGCTCAAGGGCATCGGCGCCGAGGCCGCGGCGGTCGCCCGCTACCGCAGGACCAGCAGGGACTCGCTGGCCGCCACCGTGCGGGCCGCGCGGGCCGAGGCGCTGAGCAGCGGCACGGTGCTCGCGCTCACCGGGACGTTCATCGCCGTGGTCGCCCTGGTCGGCGGCAGGCTCGCCGCGCAGGGCGACATCAGCCTGGGCCAGCTGGTCTCGGCCGTCGGCCTGGCCATGTTCCTGCTCGGACCGCTCGAAGTGCTCTCGTGGGTCACCACCGAGCTGGCCCAGGGCCGCGCCTCCGCCGCCCGGGTCGCCGGCGTCCTCGCCACCCCGCCCGCCGTCGCCCCCGCCTCCGGGCGGCCGGCGCGGCCGGTGCGCGGCGAGCTCCTGCTGCGCGGCGTCACCCACGGCGGGCTGCGCGATCTGGACCTGCGGGTGGCCCCCGGCGAGTTCCTCGGCGTCGCCGCCACCGACCCCGCCGACGCCACCGCCCTGCTCCAGTGCCTGAGCCGCGAGGCCGACCCCGCCGCGGGCACCGTCGAGCTCGACGGCGTCCCCTTCCCCGGCCTCGCCCCCGCCGCGCTGCGCACCGCCGTCCTGGTGGCCCCGCACGACGCCGACCTCTTCGAGGACACCCTCCTGGCCAACGTCACTCCCCCACCGGAACCCCCGGGCGACGACGGTCCCGCCGCGGACGTGTACGCCGCCATGGCGGCCGCCGGGATGGACGAGGTGGCGCGTACGGCACCGCGAGGGCTCGCGACGCCGGTCAGCGAGGGCGGCCGGTCGCTGTCCGGGGGCCAGCGGCAGCGGGTCGCGCTGGCGCGGGCGCTGGCGGCGGGGCGGCCCGTGCTGGTGGTGCACGACCCGACCACCGCCGTCGACGCGGTCACCGAGGCGCGGATCGCCGCCGGGCTGCGGGAGTTCCGCCGGGGACGCACCACGATCGTGGTCACCACCAGCCCCGCGCTGCTCGCCGCCACCGACCGGGTGGCGCTGCTGGACGGCGGGCGCGTCGCCGGCACCGGCCCGCACGCCGACCTGATCCGGCGCCACCCCGGGTACCGCGCGGCGGTGCTGTCATGACCCTCGACCCCCACACCTCCGGACACGCCATGCCCGAACCGTCACCCGCCGCCCTATCCCCCGGCACGGCCGGCCGGGAGCCCGTGGACGGGCCGGTCCCGCCGGGCGGCGACGCCGCCGGGGACGGGCGGGTGCTGCTGCCGGTCGCGACCGGGCGGCAGACCCTCGCCGCGATGCGGGAAATGGTGCGGCCGTACCGGTGGCGCGCGGTGGCCGGGTTCGGCGTGATGGTGGGCGCGACGGCGGTGGGGCTGCTCACCCAGCCGCTGCTCGGGCACATCGTGGACCTGGTGGCCGGGCGGCGCGGGGCGGACGCGCTCACCGTGCCGGTCGTCCTGCTCGTCCTGGTGGCCCTCGTCCAGGGCGGCGCCACGACGGCCGGGCTGGCCGTGGTCGCCCGGCTCGGGGAGACCGTGCTGGCCCGGCTGCGGGAACGGTTCGTCGAGCGGGCCCTGGACCTGCCGCTGGAGCGGGTGGAGAAGGCCGGGTCGGGCGACCTCACCGCGCGGGTCACCGCCGACGTCACCCGGGTCGCCGAGGCGGTGCGGACCGCGCTGCCCGAGCTGGCGCGCTCGTCGCTGGCCATCGTGCTGACCCTCGGCGCGCTCGCCGTGCTGGACTGGCGGTTCCTGCTCGCCGCCCTCATCGCGGTGCCCGTGCAGGCGCACACGGCGCGGTGGTACGTGCGCAACGCCGTCCCGCTGTACGCGCGGCAGCGGATCGCCGCCGGGGCGCAGCAGCAGCAGCTCCTGGACACCATCGGCGGCGCGCGTACCGTGCGGGCGTTCCGGCTGGAGGCCGGGCACACCGAGCGGGTGACCCGGCGCTCGCTCGCCGCGGTCGACCTCACCATGCGCGGCGTCGGCCTGGTGCTGCGGTTCTACAGCCGCCTGCACATCGCCGAGTACGCCGGGCTGGCCGCGGTGCTGATCACCGGTTTCCTGCTGGTCCGCTCCGGCTCGGCGTCCATCGGCACCGCCACCGCGGCGGCCCTCTACTTCCACAGCCTCTTCGCCCCCGTCAACACCGCCCTGGTCCTGCTGGACGACGCCCAGTCCGCCGGCGCGGGCCTCGCCCGCCTCGTCGGCGTGGCCACCCTCCCCCCGGCCGCCGAGGCGGAACCGCCGTCTCCCGGGCCCGCGGCGAACGGCCACGCGCCGGAGCCGGTGGTCGTGGTGCGCGGCGCCGGGCACGCGTACGAGGAGGGCCGGCCGGTGCTGCACGACGTCGACCTGGTGCTGCGCGCCGGGGAGCGGGTCGCGCTGGTCGGGGCCAGCGGCGCGGGGAAGACGACGCTGGCCAAGCTCATCGCGGGCGTGCACCGGCCGGTGTCCGGCTCGGTGCGAGTGACCGCGCCGGGGCGCGGCGGGCGCCTGGTCGGGCTGGTGACCCAGGAGGTGCACGTCTTCGCCGGGCCGCTCGCCGAGGACCTGCGGCTGGCCAGGACCGGCGCCACCGAGGACGAGCTGCGCGACGCCCTCGCGCGGGTGGACGCGCTGGCCTGGGCCGAGGCGCTGCCGGACGGCCTGGACACCGTCGTCGGCGAGGGCGGCCACCGGCTCACCACCGCGCAGGTGCAGCAGGTGGCGCTGGCCCGCCTGATCCTCGCCGACCCCCCGGTCGCCGTGCTGGACGAGGCGACGGCCGAGGCGGGCAGCAGCGGGGCCCGCGCCCTGGAACGCGCGGCCGAACGCGCCGTCGAGGGCCGCACCGCCCTGGTGGTGGCCCACCGCCTCACCCAGGCCGCCACCGCCGACCGCGTCGTCGTCCTGGACGACGGCCGCGTCGTGGAGACCGGCGACCACGACACCCTCCGCGCCTCCGGCGGCCCCTACGCCGCCCTGTGGTCCGCCTGGTCCGACACCCGCACCCCACCGCCGTCCGGCACCCCCTGACCCCAGTCCCCCGACCGTCGACCCACCCCCGCCCCCCATCCGGCCGCCGAGCGCGGCCGGGCAGCGTGGCCGAGGCCACGACACGTGAGGCCCGCCGAATCCCTTCGCGGGCACCGCGACGTTCCATCCGATCCGATGAAGGACCTGTTGATGTTCCGCAACCGCAGAGGCGCACGGCTCGCCGTGGCCCTCGTCTCCGTTCTGCTGACCGGCACGATCGCCGCCTGTGGCTCCGGCTCGGGCACGCCCGCCCCGAGCGCGTCCGGTGCCGCGCCCGCGTCGTCGAGCGCCGGGGCCTTCCCCGTGACCATCGAGCACAAGTACGGCAGCACCACCGTCGAGGCCGAGCCCCAGCGGATCGTCACCGTCGGGCTCACCGACCAGGACGCGGTGCTGGCCCTCGGCAAGGTCCCGGTG
Source organism: Sphaerisporangium aureirubrum (assembly GCF_042658925.1). NCBI lineage: Bacteria > Bacillati > Actinomycetota > Actinomycetes > Streptosporangiales > Streptosporangiaceae > Sphaerisporangium > Sphaerisporangium aureirubrum. Next base: position 73,505 of record NZ_JBHSRF010000024.1, on the reverse strand, counting down.
GGCACCACCGAGTGGATCGGCGGCTACCCGGGCGCCGTCGGCCCGTGGGCGTCCGGCAAGCTGGGCGGCGCGGCGCCGCCCACCGTGCTGAAGGACACCGGCACCGGCCCTCAGCCCGAGAAGATCGCCGCGCTGGCGCCCGACCTGATCCTCGCGGTGTACTCGGGCCTCACCAAGGACCAGTACGACACCCTGTCCAAGATCGCCCCGGTGGTGGCGCAGCCCAAGGAGTTCACCGACTGGGGCGTCCCGTGGGAGAAGCAGACCGAGACGATCGGCAAGGTGCTCGGCAAGGAGGCCGAGGCCAAGACGGTCGTCGAGTCGGTTCTGGCCAAGTTCGCCGCCGTCAAGGAGCAGAACCCCGAGTTCGCCGGGGCCACCGGGCTGGTCGCCACGCCGTACGAGGGCATCTTCGTGTACGGCCCGCAGGACAACCGCTCCCGCATCCTCACCTCGATCGGCTTCACCCTGCCCCCGGACCTGCAGAAGGCGGTCGGCGACGAGTTCGGCGCCAACATCAGCAAGGAGCGCACCGACCTGCTGGACGTCGGCGCCCTGGTGTGGATCGTCGCCGACCCGGTGGCCGACGCCGCGAAGCTCCGCCAGGAGAAGCTGTACGGCGACCTGAAGGTGGTCACCGAGGGCCGTGACGTCTACGTCAAGGAGACCGGCGACTACGGCAACGCCCTCTCGTTCGTCTCCCCGCTGAGCCTCCCCTACACCCTCGACCGCCTGGTCCCGCAGCTCGCCGCCGCCGTCGACGGCGACCCGGCCACCGAGATCCCCCAGCCCACCGGCTGACCCCCGGTCCCGCACGAACGGAAGGGCCGGGCCGCGATGACGATCGCGGCCCGGCCCTTCGGCGTCGGCGGGGACGGCTAGGTGTTGTCCGTCCCGGCGGCGGTGCGGGCGACGAGGCTCTTCGGGCGCATGTCGGTCCAGTTGGCCTCGACGTGGTCGAGGCAGGCCTGGCGCGAGGACGGGCCGTGCGCGGTCGTCCAGCCGGCGGGGACCTCGGCGAACTCCGGCCACAGGCTGTGCTGGCCCTCGGTGTTGACCAGGACCAGGTAGGAGCCGTCGGCGTCCTCGAACGGGTTGCTCATATGCGTGTCCTTTCTTCTATCGGGTGTCAGGCGCGGGCCGCGCGGTTCACCAGCGCGGTCAGCGCTCGGAACCAGGTGGTGGCGAGGTCGCGCACGTCGTGCTCGGACAGCAGGTCCGCGGCGTACGACCAGTGGGCCGCCAGCCGCGGGCCGTCCGCCCGGTCCTCGGTCATGGCGTTCACGGTGAGCGCGTGGGACAGCGGCATGCCGGGGTCGGCGTCCAGGTCCGCGGCGTCCTCCTCGGGGGCGTACGACCAGTCGGCCGCCTCCGGGTGGCCGAAGCGGCCCATGTAGTTGAACTCGACGTCCGGATCGCCGAACCGGGCCAGCTCGGGTCCGGTCGCCGCGTTGAGGTGGCGCAGCAGGCCGTGGCCCATGCCCGCCACCGGCAGGGAGGCGAGGTGCTCGCGCACCCCGGCCAGGACGGCGTCCACGGCCGGGCCGCCCGCGAACGCGTCGTCCAGGTCGGCCTGGCCGGTGTCCAGGCGGACCGGGACCACGCTGGTGAACCAGCCGACGGTGCGCGACAGGTCCGCGTCGCCCGCCAGTTCCTCCTCGCGGCCGTGGCCCTCCAGGTCCACCAGCACCGAGGTGCCGGTGCCGCCCCGGCGGCGGCGCCAGTCGGCGACCGCCAGGGCCAGCGCGGTGAGCAGCACGTCGTTCACGGTCGCCCCGAACCTGGCGGGCACCCGGGTGAGCAGCGGCGCGGTCCGCTCGGCGGGCAGGGTGAGGGACAGGTATCCGGTGGTGGACACCACGTCCTTCGCCGGGTCCAGCGGCCGGGGCAGCGGCAGCGGATCGGCGCCGGTGAGGGCCGAGGTCCACAGCGGCAGCTCGTCCTCCCGCGCCGGGTCCGCGGCCCGCTCGCCGAGCAGCTCCGACCAGCGGCGGAACGACAGCCCGACCGGCGGGATCGTGGCCGGCCTGCCCGCCGCGACGTCCGCCCAGGCGGCGGCGAGGTCGGGCAGCAGCACACGCCACGACACCCCGTCCACCACCAGGTGGTGGATCATCAGCAGCAGCCGCCCGGGGGTCTCCGGCCCGGCGTCGAACCACACCGCCCGCACCATCCGCCCGTCCTCGGGCGCCAGCCGGTCCCGCGCCGCCGCCGTCTGCACGGCGACGGCCTCCCGCAGCCCGTCCTCACCGGCTCCGGCCACGTCCACCCGTGTGATCCACTCGGCGGCGTCCACCGTCCCCGGCGCGGGGACCTGGAGGACCCACCGCTCCGCGGGGCCGCTCGCCGCGCCCGGACCCGCGTGCGAGGCGGCCGGGGCGCGTTCGAGGCGGGCGCGGAGCATGTCGTGGCGGTCGGCGACGGCCTGGAGGACGGCCCGCAGGGCGGGCCCGTCCAGGGCGGCCGGGGTCTGGACCAGCGCCACCTGGTGGTAGCCGTCGATGGGGCCGCCGCGTTCGCGCATGGCGTGCATGATCGGGGTGAGCGGCACGGTGCCGGTGCCGTCGTCGTGCGTCCGCTCCCCCGTCCCGGGGGTCAGAGTGGCCGCGACGGCGGCCAGGGCGGCGACGGTGCGGTGCCGGAACACCTGGCGCGGGGTGAGCCGCAGGCCCGCCGCGCGGGCCCGGGCGACCAGCCCCATCGCGACGATGCTGTCGCCGCCGAGGGCGAAGAAGTCGTCGTCGGCCCCGAGCCCGGTGACGCCGAGCACCTCGGCGAAGACCTCGCACAGCGCGCGCTCGGCCTCCGTCTCCGGGGCGCGGCCTCCCGCGCCTCCGGTGAAGTCCGGCGCCGGGAGCGCGCCCCGGTCGAGCTTGCCGCTCGGCAGCAGCGGCAGCGCGTCCAGCACCACCACGGCCGCGGGCACCATGTAGTCCGGCAGCGCCGCACCCGCCCACGCCCGCAGCTCCGCCGGGCTCGGCACCGCCGCGGCGGCGGGCACGACGTAGGCGATGAGACGCCTGACCCGCTGGTCCTCGCGAGGGACGACCACCGCCTCGGCGACGGCGTCGTGGCGGCGCAGCACGGCCTCGACCTCGGCGGGCTCGACACGGAAGCCGCGGATCTTGACCTGGTCGTCGGCGCGTCCGGCGTACGCGAGGCGCCCCTGCTCGTCCCAGCGGGCCAGGTCGCCGGTGCGGTACATGCGGGAGCCGGGGTGGCCGGACAGGTGGCCGAACGGGTCGGCGACGAACCGCTCGGCGGTCAGGTCCGGGCGGCCGAGGTAGCCGCGGGCCAGGCCCGCGCCAGCCAGGTACAGCTCGCCGGTGACGCCGGGCGGCACCGGGCGCAGCGCGGCGTCGAGCACGTAGGCGCGGGCGTTGGCGACGGGGCGGCCGACCACGGGCCGGTCGCCGTCGCCGATCCGGGCGACCAACGCGTCCACGGTGGCCTCGGTGGGGCCGTACAGGTTGAACGCCGCGGTGCCGGGCAGCGCGGCCAGGCGGTCCCACAGCGGCCCCGGCACGGCCTCGCCGCCGACGCCGACCACGGCGAGCGGGCACTCGCCGTCCTCGATCAGGCCGTTGTCCACCATCTGGGCGAACATGGACGGCGTGACCTCGATGAAGTCCAGGGCGTGCCGGCGGACGTAGGCGGCGGCCAGCTCGGCGTCCCGGCGCGTCTCGTCGTCCATGACGTACAGCGCGTGCCCGTCCAGCAGCCAGCACTGCGGCTGCCACGAGGCGTCGAACGAGAACGACCAGGCGTGGCCGACCCGCAGGTGACGCCGCCCGGTGGCCAGTTTGGCCGGGTCGTGCAGAGTGCGCCGGTGGCTGTGGAACAGGTTGGCCACGCTCGCGTGCGACACCACCACGCCCTTGGGCCGCCCGGTGGACCCGGAGGTGTAGATGACGTACGCCGGGTGCGCCGGGTCGGGGACCACGCCGGGGTTCTCGCCCGAGGTCCCGGCCAGCCGCGCCACCGTGCCGGGGGCGTCCAGCACCAGGCGGGGGACCTCCCCCGTGGCGGGGCCGTCCAGGAGGCCGGTGGCGGTGAGGAGCAGGTGCGGGCGGGCGTCGGCGAGCAGGGCGGCGGCGCGGTCCGGGGGGAGATCGGGGTCGACGGGCAGGTAGGCCGCGCCGGACTTCAGCACCGCGAGGATGGCGGTGATGTGGTCGGCGGTGCGCGGCAGGGACAGGGCGACGACGCGTTCCGGGCCCGCGCCGTGCCCGGCGAGCAGGCGGGCGAGCCGGTTGGCGCGCTCGTCCAGCTCGGCGAACGTCCAGGTGCCCGCGCCGGAGACCACGGCCGGCGCGTGCGGGGCGGCGTCCACCTGGGCCTGGAACAGCTCGGTGACGGTGTGCGGGCCCGCGTCGAGGGCGGTGTCGTTCCACGCGGACAGGACGGTGTGGCGCTCGGCGGGGGTCATGATGTCGATCCCGCCGACCGGGCGCGCGGGCCCGGCCGCCATCTCGGTCAGGACCCGCGCCATGGCGGCGGACATGCGCTCGGCGGCGGCCCGGCCGAACAGGTCGGGCCGGTACTCGGCGGTCAGCGTCAGCCGCTCGCCGGGTTCCACCGCCCACGCGAACGGGTAGTGCGTCGCGTCCATGTGCTCCCGCACGGTGACCCGCGGCATGGCGCCGCCGGAGGCGGCGGGTCCGGGGTCGGGGTAGGACTCGAAGACGATCAGGGTGTCGAGCAGGTCGCCGAGCCCGGCGTGCCGCTGGACGGCGGCGAGGCCGAGGTGCTGGTGGGCCATGAGGGCGGACTGCTCGTCCTGGAGGCGGGCGAGGTACGCGGCGACCGTGTCGGTGCCGCGGACCCGGACCCGGACCGGGACGGTGGTGATGAACAGGCCGATCATCGACTCCACGCCGTCCAGCTCGGCGGGCCGCCCGGAGACGGTCGCGCCGAACACCACGTCGTCGCGGCCGGTGAGCCGGGACAGCACCAGGGCCCACGCGCCCTGGACGAGCGTGTTGAGGGTGAGGCCGCGGGAGCGGGCGAGCGCGGTGAGCGCCCGGGTCTGCTCCGCGCCGAGTGACGTGGTGAGCGTGGCGGGCACGACCGGCGGCCGGCCGGGGTCGGCCGGGACCAGATGGGTGGGGCCCTCCAGCCCGCCGAGCGCCTCACGCCACGCCGCGCCCGACGCGCCGGCGTCCTGCCGCGCCAGCCAGGCCAGGTACTCGCGGAACGGCCGGGCGGGAGCTCCGGGGATCGGGCCGTGGGCGTACAGATCGGACAGTTCGCCGATCAGGCGGGGCAGTGACCAGCCGTCCAGAAGCAGGTGCTGGTGGGACAGGACGAGCCGGTGCCGGTCCGGGCCGAGGCGGACGAGCATCAGGCGGATCAGGGGCGGCTCGGCCGGGGCGAAGCGGCGCCGTTCCTGGGCCAGGAAACGGTCCCAGCGCTCCGCGAGGGCCGTGTCGTCCAGCCCGGAGAGGTCGGCCTCGCGCCACGGCAGCGTGACCGACGGCGGCACGACGGCCACGGCGCGGCCGGAGGACAGGTACCGGAAGCCCGCGCGCAGGTTCTCGTGCCGGTCGAGCAGCGCCTGCCCGGCGGCGCGCAGCCGCGCGGGGTCGAGCGGCCCGTCGAGGTCGTAGGCCACCTGGACGGTGTAGACGTCCGGCCCGTCGTCCCCGGAGTCGAACGAGGCGTGGAACAGCAGCCCCGCCTGCAACGGGGTGAGCGGCAGCACCCACGCACCCGGGGCCGCGGCGGACACCTCCGCCTGCTCCTCCTCGGTGAGCGAGATGAGAGGAACGTCCGGGATCTCCCCCTGGGTGTCCCCGTCCCCGTGTGCCACACCGAGGCCGTCCGGTGCGGAGAACCCGGGGACGAGGGCCGCCAGCGCGGCGGGGGTCTTGTGCCGGAACACGTCCCGGGGCGTGAGCGGCAGCCCCGCCGCGCGGGCCCGCGCGGACACCTGCATGGCGACGATGCTGTCCCCGCCGAGCGCGAAGAAGTCGTCCAGCGCCCCCACCCGGCCGAGACCGAGGACGGCGGCGAACACCCCGCACAGCAGCTCCTCGCCCGCCGTGCGCGGCGCCACCGCGCCCGCCTCGCCCGCGAAGTCGTACGCGGGCAGCGCCTTGCGGTCCAGTTTGCCGCTCGGCGTGAGCGGCAGCCCGTCGAGCACGGCGACGGCGGCCGGCACCATGTGCTCCGGCAGCACCGCGCGCACATGCTCACGCAGCGCCGCCGGATCCACCACGGCCCGCCCGATGGCCCCGTTCCCGGTGACCGGCCGCCCATCGGCGAGGGCGTCCGCGCTTTCCCCGGCGGGGACGACGTGGGCGACGAGGATCTGGTCCTGGACGGTCACGGCGGCGTGGGCCACGGAGTCGTGCGTGGTCAGGGCCGCCTCGATCTCGCCGAGCTCCACGCGGAAGCCGCGGATCTTGACCTGGTCGTCGGCGCGGCCGAGGAACTCCAGGGTGCCGCCGGGGAGCCAGCGGGCCAGGTCGCCCGTGCGGTACATGCGGTCGCCCGGGGCGCCGTGCGGGTCGGCGGTGAAGCGCTCGGCGGTGAGGGCCGGGCGGCGCAGGTAGCCGTGGGCGAGCTGGACGCCCGCCAGGTACAGCTCCCCGGGGACACCGGGGGGCACGGGCCGCAGCGCGGCGTCCAGGACGTACGCGCGGGTGTTCCACACCGGCCGGCCGATCGGCACGACGCCGGCGCCGGGCTCGACCCGGACGGCGGTCACGTCGACCGACGCCTCGGTCGGCCCGTACAGGTTGTGCAGCTCGGCCGGCAGCACCGCCTGGCAGCGGGCCGCCAGGTCGGCGGGCAGGGCCTCGCCGCTGCACAGCACCCGGCGCAGGCCGTCGCACCGGGCGGCGGCGGGCTCCTCCAGGAACGCCCGGAGCATCGACGGCACGAAGTGGACGGTGGTGACGGCCTCGTCGCGGATGAGCCGCGCCAGGTACGCCGGATCCTTGTGCCCGTCCGGCCGGGCCACCACCAGGGCCGCCCCCGTGATCAGCGGCCAGAAGAACTCCCACACCGACACGTCGAAGCTGGACGGCGTCTTCTGCAGCACCCGGTCGTCCACGCTCAGCCCGTAGACGTCCTGCATCCACAGCAGCCGGTTCGCGATCCCCTCGTGCGGCACCACCACCCCCTTGGGGCGCCCCGTGGACCCAGAGGTGTAGATCACGTACGCGGCGTCCCGCGGGTCGTACGCCGCAGGCAGGACCCCGGTGAGGGCCGCAGCGTGCGCGGCACCTTCCGCGCTCCCCGCGCTCCCCGCGCTCCCCGCGCTCCCCGCGCTCCCCGCGCCTCCCGCGCCTCCCGCGCCTCCCGCGCTCTCCACCCTTTCCGCGCTCTGCGCGCCCTCCGTTTCCACGCTCTGCGCGCCCTGCGTGTCGTGGGGATTCGTCCACGCGCCTGTGGCCGGGTCGTAGGACGCGGGCGGTATCCCGTCGGGGCCGTCGGGCAGGCCGTCGCGGAGGACCAGGGCCGGGCGGGCGTCGCGCAGCATGAAGGCGACGCGTTCCGGCGGGTATCCGGTGTCCAGCGGCAGGTAGGCCGCGCCGGCGCGGTGCACGGCGTGCAGCGCGACGACGAGCTCGGCGGAGCGGGGGAGCGCGACGGCAACGGTGCGGCCGGGGGCGGCGCCGAGTGCGGCGAGGGCGCGGGCCGTGCGCTCGATCCGGGCGTCCAGCTCGGCGTAGGTCAGGCGCCGGTCGCCGTCGACCAGGGCGAGCGCGCCGGGGGTGCGGGCGGCCTGGGCGCGGAACAGCTCCGGCAGGGTGAGCGCGGGCAGCTCGCGGGCGGTGTCGTTCCACGCGCGCAGCACCAGGTCGCGCTCCGGCTCCTCCAGCACCTCCAGCTCGCGCACCGGGCGGGCGGGGGCGGCGGCGACCTGCTCCAGCAGCCGCACCAGGCGGCGGCCGAGGCCCTCGGCGGTGGCGTGGTCGAACAGGCCGGCGTCGTACTCGATCCAGCCCTCGATGCCGCCGTCCTCGCCCCGTTCCACGAAGTCGAAGCTCAGGTCGAACTTGGCGGTCACCTGGCCGAGCGGCTCGGGCCGCGCGGCCAGCCCCGGCAGCTCGGGCGCGCCGTCCTGGCCGGGGAGGTACACCACCATCACCTGGAACAGCGGGTGCCTGGCCAGCGACCGCACCGGGTTGACGGCCTCCACGACCCGCTCGAACGGCAGGTCCTGGTGCTCGTACGCGGCGAGGTCCGTCTCGCGCACCCGGTCCAGCAGCTCGGAGAACGTCGGCGCGCCGGACAGGTCGGTGCGCAGCACCAGCGAGTTGACGAAGAACCCGACCAGGTCCTCCAGCCGCTCGTCGCCGCGGCCGGAGATGGGCGCGCCGAGGGGGATGTCGTCCCCGGCGCCGAGACGGTGCAACAGCGTGGCGACGGCGGCCTGGGCCAGCATGAACATGCTGACGCCGTGCGCGCGGGCCAGGGCGCGCAGGTCGCGCTCCAGGTCCGCGCCGATGGACAGGCCCGCCGCGCCGCCGCGATGGCCGGCCTCCAGGGGGCGCGGCCGGTCGGTGGGCAGCGCCAGTTCCTCGGGCAGCCCGGCCAGGGCCCGGCGCCAGTAGGCGGCCAGGCGGGTCTGCCGGGCGGCGGGGTCGCCGGGGTCGCCCAGCAGGGCGCGGTGCCACACGGCGTAGTCGCCGTAGGCGACCGGCAGCGGCGACCAGCGCGGCGCCCGGCCGTCCAGGCGGGCGCGGTAGGCGGTGGCCAGGTCCCGCCACAGCGGGCGGTCCGACCACTCGTCGGTCGCGATGTGGTGCACGACCAGCAGCAGCACGTGCTCGCGCGGGGACAGCCCGAACACCCACATCCGCAGCGGAGGTTCGCGGTCCAGCGCGAAGGGGTACGCGGCGGCCTCCGCGAGCCTCGCCGGCAGCTCCTCCTCGGTCACCCACTCGGCGCGCACGGCGCCGTCGAGCGACTCCGGGGGGAGGAGCAGGCGCCGGGCGTGGCCGTCGTGCTCGGGGAAGACCGTGCGCAGGGTCTCGTGCCGTTCCGCGAGGTCCCGGACGGCGGCGGTCAGCGCCGCCACGTCCAGCTCGCCGTCCAGCCGCCAGGCCGCCGGGAGGTTGTAGGTCGCGCTCGGGCCCTCCACCTGGTGCAGCACCCACAGCCGCCGCTGGGCGGACGACGGCGGCGCCTCCGTGCCCTCGCGCGGGACCAGGGGCGGCCGGTCGCCGTCCACGGCCCGCAGCCGCCCGGCCAGCCGCGCCGGGGTCGGGGCCTCGAAAATCGCGCGCAGCCCGATCTCGGCCCGCAGCGCGGCCCGCACCCGGCCGATCAGCCGGGTGGCCAGCAGGGAGTGCCCGCCGAGCACGAAGAAGTCGTCGTCCGGGCCGACCCTGGGCACGCCCAGCACGGCCGCGAACAGCTCGCGGAGGATCTCCTCCCTGGCGTCCCCCGGCCTGCGTGCCACGGCGGCGCCGGGCGAGTCGTCCGGCGCGGGCAGCGCCCGGTGGTCCAGCTTCCCGCTGACCGACCGCGGCAGCGCCGCCACCGCCACGAACGCGGACGGCACCATGTACTCGGGCAGCGACCCGGCCACGTGCGCCCGCAGCCCGGCGGCGTCCACCTCGGACGCTTCCGCGGGGACCGTGTAGGCGACCAGGCGGCGGCCGCCGGGGGTGTCCTCGCGGACCAGGACGGCGGCCTGGGCCACGGAGGGATGGGTGCGGAGGGCGGCCTCGATCTCGCCGAGTTCGATGCGGAAGCCGCGCAGCTTCACCTGGTCGTCGGCGCGGCCGAGGAACTCCAGGGAGCCGTCGGCGCGGCGGCGCGCCACGTCGCCGGTGCGGTACAGGCGGGAACCGGGCGCGCCGAACGGGTCGGCGGTGAAGCGTTCGGCGGTGGCGCCGGGGCGGCCGAGGTAGCCGCGGGCCAGGCCCGCGCCCGCCAGGTACAGCTCGCCGGGCACGCCGGCAGGGACCGGGCGCAGGGCGGCGTCCAGCACGTGCGCGCGGATGTTGGCCAGGGGCGCCGCCCACGGCCGGGGCCGGCCGTGGCTCGCGCCGTGCCTGCCGTAGGCGTCGACGGCGCACTCGGTCGGCCCGTACATGTCGTGCGCGACCGTGCCGGGCAGGGCGCTCAGGCGCTCCCACAGCGACGCCGAGATCGCCTCGCCGCCGACCGTGATCGCCCCGGGCCGGTGACCTGGGCGGCCGGGGTCGAGGAAGCCGAGGTGGGCCAGCTCTTGCAGGTAGGTCGGGGTGAGGTCGAGGAAGTCGACGGCATGGCCGGTGACGTAGGCCAGCAGGGCGGCCGGCTCGGCGGCGGTGGCCTCGTCCACGACGTGCAGCTCGTGGCCCGCCAGCAGCCACAGCATCGGCTCCCAGGACCCGTCGAAGCTGAACGACGCCGCGTGCACCGCGCGCAGCGCGTTCCGCCCGGCGGCCCGGCGCGCGGGCTCGATGAGGTCCTCGATGTTCGAGCCGTACAGGTTGCTGAGGCCGCCGTGGGTGCCGAGCACGCCCTTGGGCCTGCCCGTCGACCCCGACGTGTAGATCACGTAGGCCAGCGACTCCGGCGACGGGCGGGCGGCGGGCGGCGTCCCGCGGCCGTCGCCGTCCCAGGTGTCCAGCAGCAGCACCGGGGGGCGCCGGTCCGGGAGGGAGCGGGCCAGGGCGGTGGTGGTGATGATCAGGACGGGGGCGGCGTCGTCCAGCATGTACGCCTGGCGGTCGGCCGGGTGGGCCGGGTCCAGCGGCACGTAGGCGGCGCCGGCGGCGAGCACGGCGAGGATGGCGGGGACGGTCTCGGCACGGGGCAGCGCCAGGCCGACCACGTCCTCGGCGGTCACGCCGTGCGCGGCGATCAGCGACGCGAGGGCGCTTACCCTGGCGTCCAGCTCGGCGAACGTCGTGCCGCGGCCGCCGGCGACCAGTGCGGTGCGGTCCGGCCAGGCCCTGACGGCGTCGGCGAACAGCTCGGGGACGGTGCGCGGCTCCACCGGGCGGGCGGTGTCGTTCCACTCGCCGAGGGACGCGCGCAGCTCGGCGCCGGTCAGCACCGGGATCCGGCCGACCGGGAGGTCGGGGTCCCCGGCGACGCTCTCCAGCAGCGTGATCGCGCGGTCGGCGAGCGCCTGGGCGGTCTCGGGGGTGGTGCGGTCGGCCGCGTACTCCAGCAGCAGGGTGAGGCGGTCCTGCGCGACGTGGTCGACGAAGGTGAAGTCCAGGTCGAACTTGGCGGTCTCGATGCGGGCCGGCCACCACTCGGTGGGCAGGTCCAGCACCGCGGGGTCGCCGTCCGGCCGGTAGTGGTAGCCCATCATGACCTGGAACAGCGGGTTGCGGCCGGCGACGCGGGGCGGGTTGACCGCCTCCACCAGCCGCTCGAACGGCAGGTCCTGGTGCTCGAACGCGGCCAGGTCGGCGTCCCGGACCCTGGCCAGCAGGCCGGCGAACGACGGGTCGCCGGACAGGTCGGTCCGCAGCACCAGCGTGTTGACGAAGAACCCGACCAGGTCGTCCAGCGCGGCGTCGGTGCGTCCCGCGATCGGCGCGCCGATCGGGATGTCCGTACCCGCGCCCATCCGGTGCAGCAGCGTCGCCGTCGCGGCCTGGAGCAGCATGAACATGCTGGTCCCCGTCCGGGCGCTCAGCGCCCGCAACGCCCGGGAGGTCTCCGCGGGCACCTCGGCCCGCACCGTCCCGCCACGCCCCGACGGCACGGCGGGCCGCCCCCGGTCCAGCGGCAGCGCGATCTCCTCCGGCATCCCGTCCAGCGCGTCCCGCCAGAAGGCGAGCTGCCTCCCGGCCTCCCCGTCCGCCTCCCCCAGCAGCTCCCGCTGCCAGAGCGTGTAGTCGGCGTACTGCACCGGCAACGGCACCCACCCCGGCGCGCGTCCTTCGCACCGCGCCCGGTACGCCGCCCCGAGGTCCCCGAGGAACGGCCGGTCGGACCACTCGTCGGTGGCGATGTGATGCAGCACCACCGCCACCACGTGATCGTCCTGCGCCACCCGGAACACCTCGACGCGCAGCGGCGGCTCCTCCGCGAGATCGAACGGGCGCCGCACGACGCCCCCGATCGCCTCGTCCAGATCCTCGATCGATCGGGGGGCCACGTCCGTGACGGTGAACGGGACGGTGGTTCCGGTCGTGGGGAGGATGTGCTGGTACGGCTCCCCGTGGTGTTCGGGGAAGGTGGTGCGGAGGACCTCGTGGCGGGCCGCCACGTCGGTGAAGGCCTGGCGGAGGGCGGGGAGGTCCAGGGGGGCGCGGAGGCGGAAGACGAGCGGGAAGTGGTAGGCGTCGCCGCCGCTGATGCGCTCGGAGAGCCACAGGCGGCGCTGGGCCGGGGAGAGGGGGATCCGGGCGGGGCGGGGGGCGGGGACCACCGGGGGGCGGGCGGGGCGGGCGGTGTCCACCTTGGCGGACAGGAGGGCGGGGGTGGGGGACTCGAAGAGGTCGCGGATGGCCAGCTCGGCGCCCAGGTCGGCGCGGGCGCGGCTGACCAGGCGGGTCGCCAGCAGTGAGTGGCCCCCGAGGTCGAAGAAGTCGTCCTCGGCGCCCACCTCGGGCAGGCCCAGCAGTTCGGCGAACAGGCGGCACAGGGCCTCCTCGCCGGGGGTGCGCGGTCCGCGTCCACCGGCGGTGGACGCCGTCGGCTCGGGCTCGGGGAGCGCGCGGACGTCGAGTTTGCCGTTGTCGTTCATCGGCAGGCGGTCCAGCGTGACGAACGCGGCCGGGACCATGTACGACGGCAGGCGCCGCCGCAGGTCCTCCCGGACCTGCCGCACCAGGCCGTCCATGCCCTGCCTCGCCCCGGGCATGTTCGCGTACGGAGCCACGCCGCCGCCGGGCCGGTACAGGCCCGCGACGGCCCCCTGGCCGTCCCAGCCGGTGCTGACGAGGACGGCGTCGTAGGCGCCGGGGGTGGCCGACCAGGTGGTCAGGGCCCGGTACCCGTGCGCGGCGGCGAGGTGGTGCAGCTCCTCGGGATCCACCCCGCCACCCGCCGGCGCCCCGGAGGGCAGGGCGGGCTCGCTCGCCAGCCGGGCGTCCGGGATGCCGGTGACCCGCAGGCGGGCCGGGGAGTGGGCGCGCAGATGGCGCGCGAGCCGCTCCGCGGGCGACCGGCCCGTGAACGGCCGGCCGGTGGACGGCCAGCCCGTGGACGACCACTCGGCGGACGACCACTCCGGAGCCTCGCCGCCATTCCCGGCGGGGAGGGATTCCCAGGTCACGACGGGTTCGTCGCCCAGGCGGACGGCGGGGGGGCCGGAGTACAGGACGACGTCGTAGCGGTAGCGGGTCAGTTCGTTGTGGTGGCGGCCGCGCTTGGTGCGGAGGTCGGCGGGGTGGCCGAGGGTGGTGAAGAAGTCGGGGTCGACGAGGAGTTCCTTCTCCAGGGCGAGGCCGCGGTCGACGGCGCGGCGGATCTTGCCGGCGTCGGGATCGGCGGCGCGGCCGAGCTGGACGGCGGTCTGGAAGTCGCGGGCCAGGCGGAGGTTGCGGACGTCGCCGACGAACAGGGCGCCGCCGGGGGTGAGCAGTTCCATGGCGCCCTGGAGGACCTCGGTGAGGTACTCGGCGCTCGGGAAGTACTGCACCACGGAGTTGATCACGATGGTGTCGAAGAACCCGCGGGGCAGCCCGCTCAGGTCGTGCGCGGCGCGGTGGCGCAGCTCGACCTTGGCGGCCAGCCCGGGGTCGCGGCTCAGGTCGGCGCCGAGCTTGCGGATCACGGGGGCCGCGAAGTCGGTCGCCCAGTACGCCTCGGCGCGCGGCGCCAGCCGGGACAGCAGCAGCCCGGAGCCGACCCCGATCTCCAGCACCCGGCGGGGCCGCAGGGCGAGGATCCGCTCCACGGTCCGGTCCCGCCACTCGCGCATGTGCTCCAGCGGGATGGGCCGCCCGTCGTAGCTGCTGTCCCAGCCCGCGAAGTCGTCCTCGGTGAAGACGGCGGTGCCGATCCGCTCGTACTCGTCGGAGTAGATCTCCCGCCACTCCCCGATCCGCGCCCGCTCGGCCGACTCCCGCTCCTCGCCGGTGGGCGCGGCGGGCACCAGGTACCCGACGAGCCGCCGGGCGCCGGGCTCGGCGGGGTCCTCGGCCGCGACGACGGCGGCCTGGGCGACCCCGGGGTGCCGCGCCAGCTCGGCCTCGACCTCCGCGGGCTCCACCCGGTGCCCCCGGATCTTCACCTGGTCGTCGGTGCGGCCGAGGAAGTCCAGCTCCCCGCCGTCCCGGCGCCGCACCAGGTCCCCGGTGCGGTACATGCGCTCCCCCGGCTCGCCGGACGGATCGGCGACGAACCGCTCGGCGGTCAGGCCGGGCCGCCCGAGGTAGCCGCGGGCCAGCCCGGTGCCCGCCAGGTACAGCTCACCCGGCACGCCGTCCGGCACGGGCCGCAGCCACGCGTCCAGGATGTGCGCGCGGGTGCCGCGGATGGGCCACCCGATGGTGGGCGTCTCGCTGTCGTGCGTGCCGCCGCCGAGGGCGTTGATGGTGTACTCGGTGGGCCCGTACAGGTTGTAGCCGTAGGTGCCCTCGGTGTCGCGCAGCACGCTCCACAGCGCGGGCGGCACCGCCTCGCCGCCGAGCAGCACCAGCGGCGGCCGGTGCCCCTCCAGCAGCCCCTGCTCGATCAGCAGGTGGGCGTAGGTCGGGGTGACGTTGACCACGTCCACCCGGTGCTCGTCGCAGTACGCGACCAGCGCCTCGGCGTCGCGCCGCAGCTCCTCGTCGCAGACGTGCACCTCGTGGCCCTCGACCAGCCAGAGCAGTTCCTCCCACGACATGTCGAACGCGAACGACACGGTGTGCGCGATGCGCAGCCGCCGCCCGCCCGCCGAGGCCACGGCGGGCGCGAAGATCTCCGCGCGGTGGTTGAGCTGCATGTTGGTCAGCCCCCGGTACGGCGTGACGACGCCCTTGGGCCGTCCCGTGGACCCGGAGGTGTAGATCACGTACGCGGGGTGCTCCATGCTGAACGGCGGCCGCTCGGCCGCGGTGACCGGCCCGCCCGGCAGCGCGGCCAGTTCGGCGGCCACGGCCGGGTCGTCCAGCAGCACCCGGGGCACGCCGGGGACGGCGCCGTCCAGGCGCGCGGCCACGGCGGAGGTGGACAGCAGCAGCATGGGCCGCGCGTCGTCCAGCGTCGCCGCGAGCCGGTCGTCGGGGTGGTCGGTCTCCAGCGGCAGGTACGCGGCGCCCGCGCGCAGCACGGCGAACAGCGCGACCACCATGTCGATGGAGCGGGGCAGGCCGAGCGCGACGATCCGCTCCGGCCCGGCGCCCCGGGCGAGCAGCAGGCGCGCCATGCGGTCCACGCGGTCGTCCAGCTCGGCGTACGACACGGCGAGGTCGCCGGACACCAGCGCGGTCGCGCCGGGGGTGCGGGCGGCCTGCGCGGCGAGCAGGCCGGCGATGGTCTCCTCGGGGACGGCGACCCGGCTCTCGGCGGAGCGCCGCGAGAGGGCGGCGCGCTCGGCGGGGGGCAGCGGGTCCAGCCGCCCGGCGGGGGCGGAGAGGTCGGCGGTGAGGCAGTCCAGCACGACGCCGACGCGGTCCAGCAGCGCCTCGGCGGAGGCGCGGTCCACCACGTCGGGGCGGTGCGCGACGGTCACCCTGACGCGCCGCCCTGGGGTGACGACGACGTTGACCGGGTAGTGGGTGGCGTCGACGTTGGCGACGGCGCGGGCGCCGTACCGCTCCTCCAGGGACTCCAGCCGCTGCTCGGTGTCGCCGTCGCGCATCACGAACAGGGTGTCGAACAGGCGGCGGTGGCCGCTCTCGGCCTGGATCGCGCCGAGGCCGAGGTGCTCGTACGGCAGCAGCGTCAGGCGCTCGTCCTGGACCCGCCGCAGCAGCGACAGCACCGGCTCGGCGGGGTCGAAGGCGATGCGGGCGGGCACGGTGTTGAGGAACATACCGATGACGTTCTCCACGCCGGGCACCTCGGCGGGCCGCCCGGCGACGGTCGTGCCGAACACGACGTCGGTGCGGCCGGTGGCACCCGCCAGCACCAGACCCCAGACGGTGGTGAACACGGTGTTCAGCGTCAGGCCGTGCCGCCGGGTGACGTCCCGCAGGCGGTTCCCGAGCTCCTCGGGCAGCAGGAGGTCCACCGTCGCCGACAGTGCCCCGCCCTCGTCGGCGGCGCCGGCGAGCAGGGTGGGCTCGTCCAGTCCGGACAGGGCGTCGCGCCAGGCGCCTGTGGCGGTCGTGAGGTCCTGGGCGGCCAGCCACGCCAGGTAGTCGCGGTAGGAGCCGGGGGCGGGCAGGCCGCGGTCGTCGCCGCCGGAGGCGTACAGGGCGAACAGCTGGTCCAGGAACACCCAGGCCGACCAGCCGTCCCACAGCAGCAGGTGACGGCCGACGATCAGGCGGTCGCCGCGGCCCTCGCCGAGGCGGATCAGCAGCATGCGGAACAGCGGCGGCCGGTCCAGGGCGAACGCCCGGGTGCGCTCGGCGCCGCTCAGCTCAAGGAGCCGGGCCTCGCGGTCGTCCGCCGGGAGGGCGGAGAGGTCCGCCACCTCCAGCGGCACGGCGGCGTCCTGGACGACGAACTGCACAGGGCGGCGCAGGCCGTCGCTGGTGAACCCGGCGCGCAGGCCCGGGTTGCGGGCCAGCAGGGCCTCCGCCGCCGTGCGCAGGCGGGCGGCGTCCAGCCCGGCGGGGAAGTCGAAGGTCTCGTGGACGGTGTAGACGTCCAGGGAGGTGTCGTCGTAGGTCGAGTGGAAGTACAGGCCTTCCTGGAGCGGCGCCAGCGGCCACACGTCGGGCACCGCTCCCCCGCCGAGGCGGCGCACCCGGTCCTTCTCGGCGCCGGTCAGCGCGAACGACGCGCCGAATGCCTCGTCCGCCGCCGCGGCGGCGTGGCCGGGGGCGGGGAGCGGGCGGGTGGCCGCCGCGAGGGCGGCCGGGGTGCGGTGGGTGAAGACGTCCCTCGGCGTCACGTCCAGCCCGGCGCGGCGGGCGCGGCTGGAGATGCCGATGGAGGTGATGCTGTCCCCGCCGAGCATGAAGAAGTCGTCGTCGGCCCCCACCTCGCCGAGCTTCAGCACGGCCGCGAAGATGCCGGCGAACTCCCGCTCCCCGTCGGTGCGCGGCGCCCGCGCCGGGGCCCTCGCGGCCTCCGGCGCCGGGAGCGCGTCCCGGTCCAGCTTGCCGCTCGGCGTGAGCGGCAGCGCGTCCAGCACGACGTACGCGCCGGGCACCATGGCCGCGGGCAGCGCCTCGGCGAGGGCGGCCCGCAGGGTCTCCTCCAGGGCGGCGTCCGCGGCGGCCGGGACGACGTAGGCGACCAGCCGGGAGCCGCGTACGGTCACCGCGGCGCGGGCGACGGACGGGACGGCGGTGAGGGCCGCCTCGATCTCGCCGAGCTCGATGCGGTTGCCGCGCAGCTTGACCTGGCGGTCGGTGCGGCCGAGGTACTCGACGGCGCCGCCGGGGCGGGTGCGCACCAGGTCGCCGGTGCGGTACATGCGCTCGCCCGGCGCGCCGAACGGGTCGGCGACGAACCGCTCGGCGGTGAGGCCGGTGCGGGCGTGGTAGCCGCGGGCGAGCTGGACACCGGTCAGGTACAGCTCGCCGGGCGTGCCGGGGGGCACCGGGCGCAGGCAGGAGTCCAGCACCCGCAGGCCGGTGTTCCAGACGGGGCGGCCGATGGGCACGGCGGCGCCGGGGGTGCCGTCGCACGGGTGGTAGGTGACGTCGACGGCGGCCTCGGTGGGGCCGTACAGGTTGTGCAGCGGCACGCCGGTGAGGTCCAGCCAGCGCGCGGCGGCGCTCCCGGGCAGCGCCTCGCCGCTGCTGAACACGCGGCGCAGCGGCGCCGCCCAGGAGGGGTCGGCGGTGATCTCGTCCACCTGGAGGAACGCCTCCAGCATGGACGGCACGAAGTGCATGGTGGTGACGGCCCGCTCGCGGATCAGGCCCGCCAGGTACGCCGGGTCCCGGTGGCCGTCCGGCCGGGCCAACACCACGGCCGCGCCCTCGCACAGCGCCCAGAAGAACTCCCAGACGCTCACGTCGAAGCTGGACGGCGTCTTCTGCAGCACCCGGTCGTCCGCGCGCAGGCCGTACTCGCCCTGCATCCAGGCCAGCCGGTTGACGATGGCCCGGTGGGTGACGACGACGCCCTTGGGCCGGCCGGTGGAGCCGGAGGTGTAGATCAGGTACGCCGGGTCGTCCGGTCCGGCGGCCACGGCCGCGGCGGTCTCCGGGGCCTCGCCGGGCTCGTCCATCAGCAGCGGCGCGCCGGCGCCGGGGAGGCGGGGGGCGGTGGCCGTCGTGGTCACGACGACGGCGGCGCCGGAGTCGGCGAGCATGTGGGCCACCCGGTCGGCCGGGTAGTCCAGGTCGAGCGGCAGGTAGGCGGCGCCCGACTTGAGCACGCCGAGCAGCGCGACCATCAGCTCGGCCGAACGGGGCACGGCGACCGCGACGACCCGCTCGGGGCCCGCGCCGCGGGCGCGCAGGCGGCGGGCGAGGGACTCGGCGCGGGCGTCCAGCTCGCGGTAGGTGAGGGTCTCGTCCTCGTACACGACGGCGGTGGCGTCCGGGGTGCGGGCCGCCTGGGCGGCGAACGCGGCGACCAGGGTCGTCGCGGGGACGTCCCGGGTCTCGCCGTGCGGCAGCGCGAGGGCCGCCTCCCCGGCGGCCAGCACGTCCAGCCGCGCCACGGGGAGGCCGGGATCGTCGGCCAGGGCGTGCAGGACGCGGGTCAGCCGGTCGGCGAGCAGCCGCGCGGCGGCGGCGTCCAGCCGCTGGGCGTGGTACTTCAGGCGCAGGTCGAGCCGCCGTCCCGGCTTGACGATGAGCGCGAGGGGGTAGTGCACGGCGTCGTGGAACTCGTGCCCGGTGATCCGCACCGTCCCGCTGGGATCCGCCAGACCGGTGCCCCCGGGGTAGTTCTCCACGACCACGAGGGTGTCGAACAGCCCGCCCGACCCCGCCGGCCCCGCGAGCCGCTGCACCTCGGCGAGCCCGAGGTGGTGGTGCCCGAGCAGCCGCGACTGCTCCTCCTGAACCCGCCCGAGCAAGTCGGAGAAGGTGTCCGACGGCGCCCAACGGAACCGGGTGGGCAACGTGTTGATGCACAGCCCGACCATGTCCTCGATCCCGGGCACCGCCACGTCCCGCCCCGACACCGTGGTGCCGAACACCACGTCCCGCCGCCCGGTGAGCCGCCCGAGCAGCAGCCCCCAAGCGGTCTGCACCACGGTCCCGAACGTCACCCCGAGCACCCGCGCGTGCGCCCCGAGCCGCGCCGTCACCGTCTCCGACAGCTCGGCCCGCACCTGCGCCCCCCGGATCGGCCCCCCGTCCCCCGCCGTCCCGACCAGCCGCGTAGGCTCCTCCACCCCCCCGAGCGCCTCCCGCCACGCCTCCAGCGCCGCGTCCCGATCGGCCGCCCCGACCCCCCGCAGAAACTCCCGGTACGACGGCACCCCGCCAGGGATGTCCTCCCCCTCCGCCCCGTAAAACCCCATGAGCTCCCGATGCAGCACAGGCAGCGACCACCCGTCCGCCACAATGTGATGAAACGTCAGAACAAGCCGGTACTCCTCCACCCCCACCCGCACCAGCGCACCCCGCAAAAGCGGCCCCCGCCCCAGATCGAACCCCCGCCCCCGCTCCTCCGCGGCCACCGCGTCCTCGGTGCCGGGGTCGGTGGTGGCGTCCACCTCGCGCCAGGGGAGGTCGAGGTGGGAGGCGATGAGCTGGACGGGGCGGCCGTCGGGGAGGCGGCGGAAGGAGGCGCGTAGCGGGGCGTGCCGGGTCAGGAGGTGCTGGGCGGCGCGGCGCAGGGTGGGGCCGTGTACCGGGCCGGACAGTTCGATCACCTGCTGGACGACGTAGGCGTCGGCGTCGGAGCCGTCCAGTTCGGCGTGGAAGAGGAAACCCTCCTGGAGTGGGCTGAGGGGGAGGACGTCGGCCACGGGCAGCGGGTCGCCGTCCAGTACCTCGGCCAGTTCGCCGGGGGTCAGCTCGATCAGGGGCTTCTCCCGGGCGGAGCCCTCCTCGGTGACGGCCTCCGCCAGGGCGGCGACCGTGCGGTGGCGGAAGACGTCTCGGGAGGTCAGGCAGAGGCCCGCCTCGCGGGCTCGCACGAGCAGGCGGATGGCGACGATGCTGTCGCCGCCGAGCACGAAGAAGTCGTCCTCGGCGGTCACGGTCTCCAGGCCCAGCACCTCGGCGTAGAGCCCGGCCAGGGTCTCCTCCCTGTCGCCTCGCGGCGCGCGGCCGGAGCTGAGCGCGGCCCGGTCGGGGACCGGCAGGGCGGCGACGTCCAGCTTTCCGCTGGGGGTGACCGGGAGCCTGTCCACGGCCACCATCGCGGCGGGCACCATGTACTCCGGCAGCCACTCCCCGGCGAACACCCGCAGGTTCCGCATCAACGCCGAGACGTCCCGGAACGGCGCCGGCCGGTTCGCGTGGGCGAACCCGCCGGCCTCCCGGTAGACCTCGCCGACCGCTTCACCTTCCGCGGCGAAGACCACGTCCATCCGGCCGTCGTCCGCGCCGCCGTCCCAGGTGACCGCCACCTGGTAGCCGTGCCTCTCCCCCAGCCCGTGCAGTTCCTCGGGGTCGGCCGCCGACGGGGCGGCACCCGCGGCGAGGTCCTCGGTGAGGCGCGCGTTGGGGACGCCGGTGACGCGGAGGCGCCGCGGCCGGGCGGCCAGCAGGGCGTCGAGGTCGTCAGGTCCGGTCCAGGGAGTTTCGGGGGTGTCCGCCACGGGAGGCGGGGGGGTGGTGTGGAGGACGACGTCGTAGCGGTAGCGGGTCAGCTCGTTGTGGTGGGTGCCGCGCTTGAGGCGGATGTCGGGGGTGAGGCCCAGGGTGGTGAAGTAGCCGGGGTCCAGGAGGAGCTCGCCCTCCCAGCGCTCGGCGCGGGCGACGGCGGCCTCGACGTCGGAGGTACCCCGGCGGATCTCGACGGCGGTGCGCAGGGTCCTGAGCAGGCGGAGGTTGCGGACGTCGCCGACGAAGACGCGACCGCCGGGGGCGAGGAGAGCGGCGGCGCCGCGCAGCACCTCGGTCAGGTACTCGACGCCGGGGAAGTACTGGGCGACGGAGTTGATGACGACGGTGTCGAAGAACCCGCCGGGCAGCCCGGCGAGGTCGTGCGCCGGACGGGCGCGCAGCTCGACGCCGCCGAGCCCCGGCATCCCGGCCACCCGCGCGCGCAGCGCACGGATCGCCTCCTCGGAGAGGTCGGTCCCCCAGTACGCCTCGCAGTCACCGGCGAGCCGGGTCAGGATGAGCCCGCTGCCCACCCCGATCTCCAGCACCCGCCGGGGCCGCAGCTCCCGGATCCGGGCCACCGTCGCGTCCCGCCACTCCCGCATCTCCGCCAGCGGGATGGGACGCCCGTCGTACATGCTGTTCCAGCCCGCGAACTCCTCGGCGGACGCGGTGTACAGCAGCTCGTGCAGGTCCTTCCACGCCGCCACCCGCTCCCCGGGCTCCTGCGCGGGCGCCGCCGCGGCGGGCACCACGTACGCGGCGAGCCGCCGGTCACCCGGCCGGTCCTCCCGCACGACGACCGCCACCTGGTCCACGGCGGGATGCCCCCGCAGCACCGACTCGATCTCCCCGGGCTCGATGCGGAACCCCCGGATCTTCACCTGCGCGTCGGCGCGCCCGAGGAACTCCAGCCGCCCGTCGGCCCTCCACCGCACCAGGTCCCCGGTCCGGTACAGCCGCTCCCCCGGCTCCCCGAACGGGTCGGCGACGAACCGCTCCGCGGTCAGGCCGGGCCGCCCGAGGTACCCGCGGGCCAGCCCCTCACCCCCGAGGTACAGCTCCCCGGTGACCCCGGCGGGCACCGGCTTGAGCCGCGCGTCCAGCACGTACGCGCGGGTCCCGGGGTCGGGCACCCCGATGGGCACGATGGACCCCGGCGCGATGTCCGGGTCGCACAATCCGAGGGTGGAGTTGGTGGTGGCCTCGGTGGGGCCGTAGGCGTTGAACATCATCCGCCCGCGGGCGTACCGGGCGACCAGCTCGGGCGACACCCGCTCGGTCCCGGCCAGCAGCGTGGCGGTGGCGGGCAGCCGCACGTCCTCGGGCATGGCCGCCAGCAGCGCAGGCGGGAGGATCATGAACGTGATGCCGTTGGCGCCGGCGTAGTCGGCGAGCGGCGCGCCGGGCACCCGCAGCTCGGCCGGCACCACGACCAGCCGGCCGCCGGACAGCAGCCCGAGGCACAGCTCCCAGAACGCGACGTCGAACCCGGGCGACGCGAACTGCAGCACCCGGCTGTGCGGCCCGATCCCGAAGCGCTCGCTCTGCGTGGCGACGAGCTTGGCCACGCCGGTGTGCGACAGCACCACGCCCTTGGGGCGCCCGGTGGAGCCGGAGGTGTAGATGACGTACGCGGCGTCGAGCACCGACAGCGGCCCGCGCTCGGCCTCCCCCGGGTCGTGCGCGGGCCGGTCGAGCAGCTCGCGCGCGGCCGGCGGCGCGTCCAGCACCAGCACCGGTGTGCCGTCGGGCACGTCGGCGGCGGTCTCCGCGGTGGTGACGGCGCACACGGGCGAGGCGTCGCCCAGCATGTACGCGACGCGGTCGCGCGGGTAGTCGGTGTCGATCGGCAGGTACGCGGCGCCGGACTTCAGCACGGCCACCTGCGCGACGATCATCTCGGCGGACCTGGGGACGGCGAGCGCCACCACCTGTCCGGGCCGGGCGCCGCGCGCGATCAGGGCGTGCGCCAGCCGGTTGGCCCGTTCGTCCAGCTCGGCGTAGGTGAGCCGGGTGTCCTCGAAGACCAGCGCGACGGCGTCCGGCCGCCGCCGCACCTGCCCGGCGAACATCTCCGGCCAGGTGAGCCGCGGCACGTCGTGCCCGGTGTCGTTCCACTCGCGCAGGATCCGGTCGCGTTCCGCGGCGTCCAGCGGCTCCAGCTCGCCCACCGGCACCGACGGCCGGGCCAGCCCGTCGCGCAGCAGCGCCGCGTAGTGCCCGAGCAGCCGGTCCACGGTCGCCGCGTCGAACAGGTCGGCCCGGTACACCGCCCGCGCCTCCCCCGCCCCGGCGCTCACCACCAGGTCGAGCGACCCCTCACCGTCCGCGCCGTCGCCCGGCGCGGCGACGCGGAACGCCGTGTTGAAGAACAACCCCCCGCCCCGGGTGGGCTCGGGCGCCAGCTCGGCGGCGAGCGCTGCCGGCGGCACCCGGTGGGCGCGGGCCTCGGCGAGCGCGGTCTCCACCAGGGCGCGCAGGCCGGCGAAGGTGGCGTCGCCGCGCACCTCGACGCGCAGCGGCAGGCCCTCGTACCCCACGGTGACGTCCGGCGTGCCCGCGTACCTGTACAGCAGCGCGACGTACCCGGCGAGCAGCGCGGACTCCGGCGCGGTGACCGTGAGCGGGCGCGTGCGGGTCTCCACCTTCACGGTGGGCGACGGCGGGTAGGGGCGGTCGGCCGGGAGGGGCGTCTCACGCGGCGACGGCGCCATCTTGTGCCGCCAGTACGTCATCGCGTCTTCGAGTGCCGACACAGGTGACCCCGCCTCCCAAGCTGGACAAAACGGCTCACTTAAGCCGTGATCGCCCTACATACTAAGGTAAGGTTTACCTAAGTAACAGGCCCTCCCCACCCCTGGGACCGCACCACCGGCAGACGTTACAGTTAAGGCCTGCCTAACCTAAGGAAATCGGAACGTGGAGACAGCCCGGTGACCGCGGTCCGACGGTCCCGCCCTGCCGTCCTGGTGGTGCTGCTGTGCGCCGCCCTCGGCGCCCTGTGCCTGTTGTCGATCGCCCTCGGGGCCCGGGCCATCCCGCTCGACCAGGTCGTCCAGGCGCTCACCGGCCACGTACCGGGTCCCGGCGGACAGGCCGCCGAGAACGTCGTCTGGACGGTGCGCGTGCCGCGCACCGCGCTCGGCCTTACCGCCGGCGTCGCGCTGGGGCTGTCCGGCGCGCTCATGCAGGCGCTCACCCGCAACCCGCTGGCCGACCCCGGCGTGCTCGGCGTCACCGCGGGCGCGGCGTTCGCCATCGTGCTGTCGATCGCGCTGCTCGGCGTCGGCTCGCTGTTCGGCTACATCTGGTTCGGCTTCGCCGGGGCGCTCGCCGCGAGCGTCCTCGTGTACATGCTCGGCCGCCTCGGCCGCTCCGGGCTGACGCCCGTGAAGCTCGCGCTGGCCGGGGTCGCGGTCACGTCGCTGCTGTCCTCGCTGACCGGCGCCATCGTGCTCACCGACCCCGAGCCGCTGAACCGCTACCGCTTCTGGTCGGCCGGGTCGCTCGCCGGGCAGAACGCCGAGGTGGTGCGGCACATCCTGCCGTTCATCGCGGTGGGCGTGGTGCTCGCGCTGGCCTGCGCGCCGGCGCTGAACAGCCTCGCCCTCGGCGAGGACGTCGCCACCGCGCTCGGGCGGCGACTCGGCCTGGTGCGGCTCCAGGGCGTGACCGCCGTCATGCTGCTCACCGGCGGCGCGGTCGCGGTCATCGGCCCGGTCGTCTTCATCGGCCTGGTGGTGCCGCACGTCGCCCGCGTGCTCGCCCAGCGCGCCGGCATCGGCCCCGACCAGCGGTGGCTGCTGCCCCTGTCGGCCGTGCTGGCGCCGTGCCTGCTGCTGGCCGCCGACATCGCCGGACGGCTCATCGCGCGCCCCGTCGAGATCCAGGCCGGCGTCCTCGTCGCCTTCATCGGCGGCCCGTTCTTCATCGCGATGGTGCGCAGGCGCCGGCTGGCGGAGGTGTGACCATGGCCGACTCGAAGGGACCGGCCGCGACGCTGGCCAGGCGGCCGTTCCGTATCGCCACGCCGCCCGTGTCGGGCGTGCTGCGGCCCCGGCTGATCGCGGTGTGCACGGCGCTGGCCGTCGTCACGTTCGCGGTGTTCTGCTGGAGCGTGGCGGTGGGCGACTACCCGATCGCGCTCACCGGGGTCGTCAAGGCGCTGGCCGGGATCGGCGACCCGGGCACCCTGCTGGTGGTGCGGGAGCTGCGGCTGCCGCGCACGCTGGTCGGGCTGCTGGTGGGCGTCGCGTTCGGCGTGTCCGGCGCGGTCTTCCAGACGATGACCCGCAACCCGCTGGCCAGCCCGGACATGATCGGCCTCACCCAGGGCGCGGGCACCGCCGTGGTGGCGAGCATCGTGCTCGGCTGGGACGACGGCCTCGGCCTCCAGGCGCTCGGGCTGCTCGGCACGCTGCTCACCGCGCTGCTGGTGTACGCGCTGGCGTGGAAGGGCGGCGCCACCGGGTACCGCATCATCCTGGTCGGCATCGGGGTGTCGTGGATCTGCACCAGCGTCACCGACTACCTGGTGGCCCGGGGCGGCAAGTTCCAGGCGCAGGCCGCGCTCGGCTGGCTGGTGGGCAACCTCAACGGCCGCGACTTCGACGAGGCCGTGCCGCTGGCCGTCGCGCTGGCCGTGCTGCTGCCGGTGACGCTGGTGCTGACCCGCCACCTGCGCACGCTCCAGCTCGGCGACGACGTCGCCACCGGCCTCGGCACCTCCGTCCAGCCGACGCGGCTGGCGCTGCTGCTCGCCGGGGTCGGGCTGGTCGGGTTCGGCGTGGCCGCCGCCGGGCCGGTCGCGTTCGTGGCGCTGGCGGCCCCGCAGATCGCCCAGCGCCTCGCCGGGACCGCCTGGCCGCCCCCGCTGGCCGCCGGGCTGACCGGCGGCCTGGTGGTGCTGGCCGCCGACCTCGCCACCCGCACGCTCATCCCCGGCACCGAGGTGCCGGTCGGGATCGTCACCGGCGTGCTCGGCGCGCCGGTGCTGCTCTGGCTGCTCATCCGCGCCAACCGCGCGGGCTCAGGAGGCTGAACGCATGACCACCACCACACCGGCCGCGGACGCCCCGGTACAGGACGCCGGTCATCCGTCCGACGGGCCCGACCTGCGGGCGGAGGGCCTGAGGCTGGCGTACGACGACCGGGTGGTCGTGCGGGACCTGGATCTGGTGGTGCCGCCCGGGCGGGTGACGGCCATCGTCGGCGCCAACGCCTGCGGCAAGTCGACGCTGCTGCGGGCCCTGGCCCGGCTGCTCACGCCGCGCGCGGGCGCGGTACGGCTGGACGGGCGGGCGGTGCACGCCATCCCCACCAGGGACCTGGCGCAGCGGCTCGGCATCCTGCCGCAGGGCCCGGTGGCGCCCGAGGGGCTCACCGTGGTGGACCTGGTGACCCGGGGCCGGTCGCCGCACCAGACCTGGTGGCGGCAGTGGTCCAAGGCGGACGAGCAGGCCGTGCACGGCGCCCTGGCCGCCACCGGCCTCACCGAGCTGGCCGGCCGCGCGGTGGACGAGCTGTCCGGCGGGCAGCGCCAGCGCGCCTGGATCGCGATGGCCGTCGCGCAGGGCACGCCGGTGCTGCTGCTGGACGAGCCGACGACGTACCTCGACCTGGCCCACCAGATCGACGTGCTGGACCTCGTGACCGACCTCAACCGGCGGGAGGGGCGCACCATCGTGATGGTGCTGCACGACCTCAACCACGCCTGCCGGTACGCCGACCACGTCATCGCGATGAAGGAGGGCCGGATCGTCACCGAGGGCCCGCCCGCCGAGGTCGTCACCGCCGCGACGGTGGAGGACATCTTCGGCCTGCGCTGCCACGTGACCACCGATCCGGTCAGCGGCACCCCGCTGGTCATCCCCGTCGGCCGCCACCACGACACGGCGGCGGCCGGATAGCGTCCCCGGGAGCGAGTCGCTCCCGCGCGTCAGGGGTGAGCCGTGAGGTAGTCGCCCATGGCGCGGAAGTAGTCGGTGGCGGCGTGCTCGGCGCCGTCGTCGGTGCGCACGCGGCGCACCAGCAGCCCGTGCCGCCTGCCGCTGCGGGCGTCGGCGCCGGCGACGACGACCACGCCGTCGCCCTCGCGGATGAAGACGCGGCCGGGCGTGCCGCCGTAGTGCGCCCGCGACAGCGCGGCCGACACGACGCGGATGCGCTGCCCGCGGTGGTAGGTGAAGGCGTTCGGGTACGGGTCGGACTGGGCCCGCACCAGGCGCTCCAGGTCCTCGGCGGCCCAGTTCCAGTCGATGCGGCTGTCCTCGACGGACCGCTTGTGGAAGAAGCTGGCGCGGCTGCGGTCCTGCTTCACCCAGCGGGCGCGGCCGGAGGCGATCAGGTCGAGCGACTCGCGCACGATCGGCTCGATGAGGTCGACCGTACGGTGGAACAGGTCGGTCGCGGTGTCGTCCGGGCCCACCGGCACCGCGCGCTGCAGCACGATGTCACCCGCGTCCAGCTCAGCGTCCATGCGGTGCGCGGTGACGCCCACCTCGGGCTCGCCGTTGATGAGGGCCCAGATGAGCGGCGAGAAGCCCGCGTAGGCGGGCAGCAGCGAGTCGTGCACGTTGAGCGTGCCGTGCGGCGGCAGGTCGAAGATCTCCGGGGGCAGCCAGGTGCGCCAGTTGTTGGCGACGATGATGTCCGGCGCCGCGTCCCGCAGCGCGGCGAGCAGCTCGTCGTCGTCCGGCCGCTGCCGCAGCAGCACGGGCACGTCGTGCTTGGCGGCGAGCTCGGCCACCGAGTCGTCCCAGATGCGCTCGTACGCGTGGTCGCTGGCGGGATGGGTCACCACCAGGACCACCTCGTGACCGGAGTCCAGCAGGGCCCGCAGCGTGCGGTGGCCCCAGGTCTGGTAGCCGAACATGGCGACCCGCATGTGTGGTTCCTCTTCCTTGGGGGGCGATCTTGGGGAGCTTGTCAGGTAAGGCTAACCTTATCTAACATGTGGGCCGCAGAGGGAGGCGATGCCGCGGTGGACACACTGGACAGTGGGCCCGACATCATTTACGACATCCTGGGAATCGGCTTCGGGCCGTCCAACCTTGCGCTGGCCATCGCCATCGATGAGCACAACGCCAAGGCGACCCCGGGAGAACGACTGAGGGCCGGGTTCCTGGAAAGGCAGCCGACGTTCGGCTGGCACCGGGGCATGCTCATCGACGACGCGACGATGCAGGTGTCGTTCCTGAAAGACCTGGTCACCATGCGGGACCCGTCGAGCGACTACAGCTTCCTGTGCTACCTGCGCGACCGGGGCCGGCTGGTGGACTTCCTGAACCAGAAGACGCTGTTCCCGCTGCGCGCCGAGTTCCACGACTACTTCGAGTGGGCCGCCGCGCGGGTGCGGCACCTGGCGCAGTACTCCGCCGAGGTGGTCTCCGTGGACCCGGTGACGGTCCCCGGCGGCGAGACGCGGTGGTTCGACGTGGTCAGCCGCGACCCGCGCGACCCGTCCCGGACGGTGGTACGCAGGGCGCGGAACATATGTGTGGCCGTCGGGATGGAGCCGCACCTGCCACCCGGCACGGTGCTGTCGGACCGGGTGTGGCACAACAGCGAACTGGTCCCCCGCGTCGCCGGGCTGACCGCCTCGGGCGCCAGGGTGGGCCGCGCGCTCGTGCTCGGCGCCGGGCAGAGCGCCGCCGAGGCCGTGGACTACCTGCACCGCACGTTCACCGGCGCCGAGGTGTGCGCGGTGTTCGCCAAGTACGGCTACACGCCCGCCGACGACAGCCCGTTCGCCAACCGCATCTTCGACCCCGAGGCCGTCGACCTGTACTTCACCGCACCGCCCGAGGTGAAGCGCTCCCTGTACGACTACCACCGCGGCACCAACTACTCGGTCGTCGACATGGACCTCATCGAGGCCCTGTACGCCACCACGTACCGCGAGAAGGTGCACGGCCGCGAGCGCCTGCGCATGCTCAACGTCTCCCGCATCCGCGACGTCCGGAGCCTCGACGACCACCTGGAGGTCACCGTCGAGTTCCTCCCCACCGGCGAACGCACCGTCCTCACCGCCGACCTCCTGGTCCACGCCACCGGCTACCGCCCCCAGGACATCAGCACCCTCCTCGGCAGGACCGCCAAACTCTGCCTGCGCGACGACGAGGACGCCATCCGCGTGGACCGCGACCACCGCGTGACCCTCCCCCCCGAGGTGACCGCCGGCATCTACCTCCAAGGCGCCACCGAACACACCCACGGCCTCACCTCCACCTTGTTGTCCACCACCGCCATCCGAGCCGCCGAAATCCACACCTCCCTCCTAACCCACCGCACCCCCTCAGCCCTAGCCGGCCACCCCACCCACTGACCCCGAACCCCTCACCTCCCATCGTGCGGCAACACCCTGAGTCGCCATGAGACCCCGGCCTCCCTCCCCCGGCGAACACGAGCGCCCGGTCTTCCCGCGCCGACGCGGCGGAACGCCATACGGCGAACGCGACGCCGCCGGACGGCGGATAACCCGTGGTGTGTGCGACGCCGATTGAAATGGTCCTTGCGGAGGGCGCGCTTCGCGCGGAAGGCGCAAGGGCTGTTCTCCTGCGGGGGACACCCCCGCACCCCCGGCCCTGCCGGGCTCATAGTGCTCCACCGCGATGTGTCCCGTTGGGCCGGTGTCCCGCCGTATGACGGCGCCGTGTTCGCCGTACCACATCCCGCCGACCCGGCGCCGGTAAGACGAACCCCACGAGGCGATGGGACTCCGGCGCCACCTTTACGGCGGACAACCCGGCGTGTGCGGGCGCCGGAGGAAAGGTCCCCGCGGAGGGCGCGCTCCGCGCGAAAGGCGCGAGGGCTGTTCTCCTGCGGGGGACACCCCCGCGCCCCCGGCCCTGCCGGGCTCATCACACTCCGCCGATGGGGCGGTCAGTCATCCCGTAGGCAGGAAACCGGACAGGCTGGTCGGCGAGCGCAGGGGTGGCGGTGAGGTACCTCCAGCACCACTTCACGTTAAGTAGCCATTCAACTCGTGTGAGTTACGGCATGATGATCCCGTGCATTCCCCCGCATCGCTGTTGGCCGGCTTCATCGACGAGTCGATACACACGGACGCCCGTCTGTACGCGGTAGGCCTCGTGCTGGCCGATCCCGGCGTCGCGGAGGAGGTGCGAAAACTTCTGTGCGCGGTCATTCCGGCGGCTCGTTCACCGCACTGGTCAAAAGAGGACCAGCAGACCCGCGCGGCACTGATCCGTGAGGTGGCGTCTCTACCGATCTCAGCACGGGTGTACGGCTGCCGCTTCGAAAGACCCAAGCGCAAAGAGGCGGCCCGCGCCCGCGCCCTGACATGGTCGGTGCAGGAGCTACCGAGCTCGGTCCGTCACCTGATACTGGCGGAACGCGAGGCAAGTCAAGATCGGCATGATCGCCGGGTTCTCGGCGGCCTGGCGGGCCGACCCGCGGCTTTCGAATACAGCCACGCACCGTTCGCAAAAGAGCCGCTCCTCTGGGCGGCCGATGTGATCGTCAGCAGCACGGCCAAGGCACTCGCCCGCGACGATGACCCCACGACTCGCGAGCTGGAGAGAGTGCTGACGTACGTCGGCTGCGAACCCGGTTGACCTGATGAAACGCGAAAGCCGGGCCACCTCCTGCGGAGGTTAACCCGGCCCCACTTCATGACTCCGAGCGAGCCATGCACCACCCATCGTAGTCAGACAGCGCCTACTGTCAACCCATTTCCCCTGGGACTTGATCCCGCCACGGCTCGCGACGCCTTGCAGAAAGACGCCTTCGCTGACGGGAGTGCGAGCAGGCGCATGTCGCGCGGAGCGCGCCACCGCAAGACCGCTTCAGCAGGCGCCTCCGCGCATCGGGTCGTCGCCGTATCGCGAGGCCATCTCGGCCGTACCGCTTCCATAGGATTGGCCACGCTCCGGCGCGCCGGACATCGAGCTCAGAGTGCTTCCACAGTCCGACGAAACCACTCCTGCGGCACACCGCCTGCGCACACCGCCTGCGCGCGTCGCCTGTGACTCGCCGTCAGGCGCTATGGCGTTCCAAGGTAGATGTCGAGGGCGGCCGCGGCCGCGAGCATCGCGCGACCGCGGGCCGTCAGGCGGGTGTGCCACTCGCGCAGGGTCGCCTGGAGCGGCTCCGGGCCGCCGGCGGTCCGGACCTGGTCCAGTACCTGGGCGATGTGTGTCAGGCCGTGGCCGCCTCGACGCAGCTGGTGGGCCAGGAGTACGTCGCGTACGTCGGCGGGGGTGTAGAGACGGTAGCCGGTGCGGGGGTCGCGGCGGGGGACGACGAGGCCGGCTCGCTCCCATTTGCGTAGCGTCGCGGGGCGGAGGCGGAGCCTGCGGGCCAGGGGGCCGATGAACGTCATGCCCAATTCGGGCTCACGTGGGGGGGCCAGGTCGCGCAGTGCCAGTTCGACGGCTTCCAGTGTGTGCCGGTCGGCGGCCAGTTGCGCGTGGCTCTCGTCGATCAGCCGCAGCACCTCGTCGAGGGCGCGGTCGTTCACGGCCCGCATAATCGCGCCCGCGGTCGCGTGGCCGTGCGCGGGGATCAGCGCCAGGAACGTGCGCAACGCCGCCGCGTGGCACGGAGCGTAGACGCGGTAGCCGTGCGGCGAGCGCCCGGCCGGCGGGAGGATCCCCGCCTCCTCGTAGTTGCGTACCGCCTGCGTGGACAGGCCGTGCTCGCGCGCCAGGTCGATGGGTCGCAACCGCATTTTGAAGCTTTTCCTCGCAGGCGGCCGGAAACGGCGCCAAAGTTTACAACGGAGGTTCAACGATACCGTTGAAGGTATGACGGAATCGATTCGGGACGCCGCCCGCCCCTTCAGCGGCGGCGCCCTCACCGCGCTCCTGTCCCCCGCCATCCGCCTGCTCGGCCTCGGCGAGCCCACCCACGGCGTCGAAGCCTTCCCCGAACTGCGCAACGAGCTCTTCCGCCACCTCGCCGAGCACGAGGGCTACCGCTCGATCACCATCGAGAGCGACTGCTTGGCGGCGCTGGTCGCCGACGCGTACGTCAACGACGGCACCGGGACCCTCGACGACGTGATGAGCCGCGGCTTCAGCCACGGCTTCGGCGCCTCGTCCGCCAACCGCGAGCTCCTGAGCTGGATGCGCGCCTACAACGAGCCGCGTGCCCCGCACGAGCGGCTCCACTTCTACGGCTTCGACGGCCCGCTGGAGACAGCCGGCCCCGCCGGTCCCCGCCCGGCCCTGACCGCGCTGCACGACTACCTCGCCGGACATGTCGACCTGCCCTGGAGTCGCGAGGCTCTCGACGAACTGCTCGGCCCCGACGAACGCTGGACCGACCCCGCCGCGCTCATGGATCCCACCCAGTCCATCGGCCGCAGCCCGGAGGCCAAGGAACTGCGCCTCATCGCCGGCGACCTGCGTGTGCTGCTCACCGCGCACACTCCCCACCTCATCGCCGCCACCTCCGCCGACGACTGGTGGCGCGCCGACCTGCACGCCCGTACCGCGGCCGGGCTGCTGCGCTACCACGCCGGCATGGCCGACACCTCGCCCACCCGCATCGGCGACCTCATATCCCTGCGCGCCGCGATAATGGCCGACAACCTCGACGCCATCCTCCGCCGCGAGGCCCGCCGCGGCCCGGCCCTCGCCTTCGCCCACAACGCTCACCTGCAGCGTGACATGAGCCACATGCGGTTCGCCGGCCAGCCGCGCCAGTGGTGGAGCGCGGGCGCCATCATCAGCACCCACCTCGGCGACCAGTACGCCTTCGCCGCCACCACCTTCGGCGCCCGCGGCTCCGACATCCCCCCACCCGACACCCTCGAAGGCCTCCTGTCGGCCCTCCCCCACCCCCGCGCCGTCCTCGATCCCGTCCGCCTCGCCGACACCCTGCACCAAAAGCCGGCCCGCCGCGTCCCGGCCGACCACACGTACTTCTCCCTCGACCCGGACACCATCGGCCGGACCGACGCCATCGTCTTCGTCCAGGAGATCTGAGCCACCCCCACCGGCCACGTGGCCGGCGGAACGTCACCAGCGGCGACGATCCAGCCCGGCCCTCGGCGCCCCCGCCCGGTGATCCCGCCGGTCACGCTATCCAGGCGGGACGCGGCCGCTGAGCCCGAGCAGGCCGCTCGACTCACAAGCGCCACCCGGCACGGCCACCGGCGCCCTGACCCACCGTGTGGCATCGCGACACCACCTAGGCGCACACGATCGCGCCCCCAGCGGCGCCGCCGAGGCCCCGTCGCCTCCTCGGTCTCGCCGAAGCCCATCGCCCTGCCGGGGTCGCCTTACCGGCGCCGGGTCGGCGGGAAGTTGTACGGCGAACACGGCGCCGTCGTACGGCGAGACACCGGCCCAACGGAATCGATCGCGGTGAAGCGATAGGAGCCCGGCAGGGCCGGGGGTGCGGGGGTGTCCCCCGCAGGAGAACAGCCCTCGCGCCTTTCGCGCGGAGCGCGTCCTCCGTGAGGACCTTTTCCCCGACGCTCGCACACGCCGGGTTGTCCGCCGTAAGGCGGCGCCGGAGTCCCGTCGCCTCGTTGGGTTCGCCTTATCGGCGCCGGGTCGGCGGGAAGTGGTACGGCGAACACGGCGCCGTCATACGGCGGGACACCGGCCCGACGGAACGCGTCGCGGTGGAGCACCATGAGCCCGGCAGGGCCGGGGGTGCGGGGGTGTCCCCCGCGGGAGAACAGCCCTTGCGCCTTTCGCGCGGAGCGCGCCCTCCGCGAGGACCTTTCCCCCGACGCTCGCACACGCCGGGTTGCCCGCCGTAAGGCGGCGCCGGATTCGCCGTGCCGCGTCCCGCCGACCGGCGCCGGAGGGCTGCCCGGTGATCGCGGGCCTGATCATCGGGTTCGTCGCGTCGCGTCGGCGCCGGGACGGACGCGGGCTCATGCTCGCCGCGTGAAGCGGTGGGCCCCCGGATCCCACGATGGCGCCGAGGTGACGCGCAGGCCCCGGGGGGGCGCGCAGGCCCCGGGGGGCGCGGGGGTATCCCCCGTACAAGAACGGAGGCGAGCGGGGGGTGTATTTAATCAGAGGTGATTAATGCGATTTACCGGCTTGGCATTATGGAGGAGATCAGAGGCGTGGGTGGCTTGGCTGGTGTTCAGGGGCAGGTGGGGGCGGGTTGCGGGGACTTTTATTCTGAATTTTTGGGGCTTGTCGTCATTTGCTGGTTGAGGGTCGGGGTGAATGTTATGGTTCGGAAGGCGCCGGGGCGATCAATGGTCAGTCCGGCCCATATTCGTGATTTCGGGCCGCTCACGCCCGGGGTGTGATTCGCGTGAGAGCCCGCGGCCATTTCCTCATCCTGGTTATTCGGCTGCCCGGAAACGGGCCATCCCCCTCACTTGGAGCGTTGCAATGCCCAACGGCAAGATCTTCATGACTCCCGGCGTCCTGCGCGATCTCAAGACCGGGAACACCTACGACATCCCGGCCGGGCTGCGGGGGGTCTCCCCCGTGAACACGATCGTGACCTACACGCTCGCCTCGGCGAGGGAGGTCGGCAGCATCACTCCCGGTGTGGCGGGCTCGGTCGTCAAGGGGTGCGGCGTCGACGAGACAGGGCAGGTCATCCCCTTCTCCGCCGAGCTGCGCGGCGCCTACCCGGAGGGCACGCGGCTCTGGCTCTACGGCACCCTCGACGAGGTGGGTGGCGTGGACGGGCTCAAACTCGTCATCGGCGACCAGAATCGCCGGGTCGACCTCGTGGACCCGGCGCGAAGCGCCCCCCTCCGGTTGTCGGAGATCGGCGTATCGATCGAGCAGGACATCGACGACAAGACCGGTGACGCGCCGGACCAGCAGTACTACCACGTCGGAGGCGGGACGGCGTGGACGACGCGTATCCACACCTGTACCGCGCTGGCCATGTGGAGCCGCACGGCGCGGATCTCCTACCTGTCGCACGCCGATGCGGGCACGTCATCGGAGACGATCGCGGCGCACATGACGGACTTCCTCACGCGGGCGACCTTGGCCGGGGCCGACCTCACCGCGAACGGCGAGCTGAGCGTCGTCCTGTTCACCGCACAGGACTCCCTGAGCGGCTGGGTCGGCTCGATCCGCAGGACCGTCGACGCGCTGGACCGCCTCACCGCCGCGCACACCCGGGCCGTCTACACGGCGGCCAAGTGCCACATCGCAGGTCCCGACGACGCCATCGTGGTCTCGGCGGACGAGCAGCCCAAGGTGCTCCTCGCCTCGTGGGACTACCTGACCTACCTGATGGACCGCTACAGGGCGCGTGGCGAGCAGAACATCCGGGGCATTCTCGCCGGCGCGCTGAGCACCGCCGACAAGCAGCCCGAACTCGAGAGCACTGCGGGCCGCACGGCGGAGAAGGCCAGGGAGCGCGACGACAGGGCTCTCTACCTGCTCCTGGCCTCGCTGGTCGGCTTCGACGAGCAGCAGGCGCGGAAAGCCTGGGGCTGGTGACTCGACGCACCCGGGACGGCGCCCTCGTCCCCGCGTGCGGCTAGTCCGGTTCGCCGAGGATCAGGCGGCGGTGGAGGTCCTGCAGGCCCTCGGGCAGGGCGGCCGGGGTGAACCAGCGGGCCTCCAGGATCTCCTTGGGGTCCACGCGGAGGGTGCCGCCGACGAGGCGGGCCTCGTAGGCGGCCTCCACGCGCATGCGGTAGCCGGTGCCGAGGTAGGCGAGGCGGCCGACCTTCACCTCCAGGCCGGTCTCCTCGCGGACCTCGCGCGCGACGGTGTCCTCGAAGGTCTCGCCCCGCTCGGCGTATCCGCTCGGCAGACCCCAGGGGCGCGACGGCGGCCACAGGCGGTGCCTGAGCAGCAGCACGTTGCCGTCCGCGTCGCGGACGACGCCGGTGACGCCGGCCACGAACCTGGCGTTGCGCAGGTAGACGACCCGCCATTGCAGCGGGCCGGACAGCGCGTGCCAGAGCCGGGCCACGAGTCGCCTCACCTGGTGCCTCCCGGACGCCGGACCGCCGTGCGGGCACGGGACACCCGCCGGGCTCGCCGGGGCGAGGCGGTCAGCCTACCGGGACCGGGTCGGGCGCGAAGTCGACCTCGGCCCAGACCACCTTGCCGGTGGGGAGGCGCTCGTAGCCCCAGCGGGACGCCAGGGCGGCCACCACGACCAGACCCCAATGGGTCTCGTCGGAGCGGCCGGGGGCGAACAGCAGGGGCGGGCGGCCGTCGCGGTCGGTCACCTCGACCCGGACGGCGGCGCCGCGGGTGCGGATGCGTACGCTGATCATGGTGCCCGCGTGAGTGACGGCGTTGGCGACCAGTTCCCCGGTGACCAGGCACAGCTCGTCGGGGTCCACCGGCAGCGACCAGGCCAGCACGGCGGACAGGGCCATGTCCCTGGCCTGCTGGGGCGCGGACGGCAACGGCGGGCTGGTCAGCGTGAGAGTCTCGGCGCCTCTTCCGCCGGAGCGGCGCGTGACACGTTCGTTCAGTAGCACTCCGCGCGCCCCCCGCGTCTTGGCGGCATCGGTCGCCCTGTTATCGGACTTGCATTATGCAACGTTATGCCGACGCGGGGAACCCGCCTAAGGGGACCAGTTGAGGGGGGTTCACCCGGTGCCCAGCTGGCCGAGCATCTGCCGGATCTGCGCTGTGCGCGAAAGGTCGATGCGCCGGGCCAGATCCTTGGCCTCAGGACTCACTCCCGTCCGCGTCTCGGTGCGCGCCATCTCGACGGCGTTGTGCTGGTGGGCGATCAGCATGTTGAGGAACGTCTGCTCGAAGCGGGCGCCGGTGAGCCTCCCGAGCGCGTCGATGCCCGCGGGGTCGGTGGCGTGCAGCCGCGCGTGCTCGTCGTGCGCGTGCGGGGCGGCGTCCAGGGGGCGGCGCCAGCCGAGCAGCCACATCGTCATGTCGCGCACCTCGTCGCCCTGGGTGGCGGCGACGGCCGCGCCGAGGGCCCGCACGTCGGGCCGGGTGGCGCGCTCGGCGGCGAGGCCGGCCATCCGCATGCCCTGGCGGTGGTGCGGGATCATCATCTGCAGGAAGGCGACGTCGGCGTCGTTGAACGCGGCGGAGGCCTCCCGCGCGAAGGCTCCGGGGGTGGGGCGGCCGGGCGGCGCCGCGCCGGGCGAGGCGGTGGCCGTCCCGCATCCGGCCGCGGCCGCCAGGACCGCGGCGGCGGCCAGCGGGGCGATGCGTCTCATGGGCTCCGCCTCTCGTCCTCGGGGGTGGCGTACGGCGGGGGTGGCACGCGGCCGGGCAGTCATGGGCCAGGCCGGACGGATGGGGCCAGGCCGTCATGGGCCAGGCCGGACGGATGGGGCCGGACCGATGGAGCCGGACCGATGGGACCGGGCCGTCATGGGGCCGGGACGTCACGGGAACGGGCCGTCATGGGAACGGATGGTCGGGATGGTCGGTGGGCCGGACGGGCCGGACGGCCGACGGGGCCAGGTCGCCGCCGGGCCGCCGATGGGTGTGGGCGCCGCGCCCCCCGGCGGCGCCCACGGGAAGAGGGGTCAGGTCAGATGCGCTGCCAGAGGGCCGGGACGTTCGGCGGCTCCCAGCCGGTCAGGGCGGTGTGGGCCTGGAGGCAGCGGTAGCGGAGCCCGCCGTAGGTGACCTGGGCGCCGACGGCGTAGTAGGTGCCGGCGGCCCAGGTGCCGCCCGGGGCGGTCACGGTGGGTGTGGGGGTGGGGGTCCTGGTCGGGGTGACGGTCGGCGTCGGGGTCGGCGTCGGGCCGGGGCCGCCGCCGCCGATCTGCAGGTCGACGCAGGCGTAGAACGCGTTGACGGTGTCGGCGATGTTCCAGATGGCCAGCAGCTTCTGCCGTCCGCCGAAGCCGGACAGGTTCACGGTGTGCTGCACGGTGGCCCCGGGCTGGCGTCCCCCGTCGTTGAACAGGGCGACCCGGGTGTTGCCGATGTAGTACTCCCAGGTGCTGGTGGCGTGGCGGGCGGTGAGGATCCAGTTGAAGTTGACCGTGGTGCCGACCGAGGTGGCGGGCCAGTTCTTGCTCTCGTCGCTGAGCTGCGCGAACCGGGCGACGCCGCCGTGGCAGTTGCGCTGGCCCTTCGGTCCCTCGACGCTCTGCGGCTCGTAGATGATGTCGCCGCAGTTGGCGACCCGGCCCTGGGCGCACAGCGCCTGCCTGCTCGGCGGGGAGGAGATGTACCCGTGGGCGAGGGCGGGCGCGGCCGACAGCACCGTTACCCCCGCGGTGAGCAAGGCCGTCGCCACCACCATGATCGTTCTTCGCATACCGTACTCCTTCTTGCTGGGGGGATGCCGCCAACATAAAAGAAAGTTTCCTAAGAGTAAATAGGCCGTTGGAAGACCGTCGGCGGATCTGTCAAGATGGCTGTGAAACTTTCCGGCCGGCCCGGCCGCGCCCCGCTCCACCTCCGGGCCGGACACGGCGAGCGAGGCGGCTCCTACGTGCCGTCACCACCGGGACGAGGCCCCGGGAGATGTGATCTCGCCCACGCCATGAGAGCGCTCAACCGGACCGATCCCAGCAGGCCAGGGCCTCCCGCCGCTCCAGGACCCCCATGTCAGTGCGAGGTTAAGGCACTGTTTCCGAGACGTTATCGCTTGGCGTTGACATGCCAATTGTTAGCGATAACACTTCAGGTCCAAGGTGCGAAGCCGCACGACCGTCGCAGTTCGGCGCGGAGGTGTCCCCGCGAACGATCCGGCTCCCGTGAGGCGCCGCGTACCATCCCCTTCGCTAGGAGACCAACCATGAGGCTCGGACGGATCGCGACGATGGTGTCCGCCATCGCGCTCGTCGCCACCATGTCCGCGTGCGGATCAAGCCAGAAGACCGGCGGTGGCGGCGGTGACGTCGCGTCCACCGGTACCAGCGGCGCCCTGGTCGGCGTGACCATGCCGACCAAATCCTCCGAACGCTGGATCCACGACGGGGAGAACGTCAAGTCGCAGCTGGAGAAGCTCGGCTACAAGGTCGACCTGCAGTACGCGGAGAACGACATCCCCACCCAGGTCAACCAGATCGAGAACCAGATCACCAAGGGCGCCCGCCTGCTGATCGTGGCCTCCATCGACGGCACCGCGATCACCACGCAGCTTCAGCAGGCCGCGGACAACAAGATCCCGGTCATCGCCTACGACCGGCTGATCCGCAACAGCCCGAACGTCGACTACTACACCACGTTCGACAACTTCAAGGTCGGCGTGCAGCAGGCCACCTCCCTGCTGGTCGGCCTGAAGGTCAAGAACGCCGACGGCACCGAGGGCACCGAGCAGGGCCCGTTCAACGTCGAGCTGTTCGCCGGCTCGCCGGACGACAACAACGCCACGTTCTTCTTCAACGGCGCCATGTCGGTGCTCAAGCCCTACATCGACAAGGGCGTGCTGAAGGTCAAGAGCGACCAGACCGACTTCAAGACGGTCGCCATCCTGCGCTGGGACCCCGCCACCGCGCAGAAGCGCATGGAGGACATCCTCACCAAGACCTACACCGGCGGTGACAAGGTCGACGGCGTGCTGTCCCCCTACGACGGCCTGTCCATCGGCATCCTCTCGGCGCTGAAGAGCAACGGCTACGGCACCTCCGGCCAGCCGTACCCGATCGTCACCGGCCAGGACGCCGAGCTGGCGTCGGCGAAGTCGATCATGGCGGGCGAGCAGTACGCCACCATCTTCAAGGACACCCGCGACCTCGCCGAGGTGACGGTCAAGATGGCCGACACCGTCCTGAAGGGCGGCAAGCCCGAGGTGAACAACACCACCGACTACGACAACGGCTCCAAGGTCGTCCCGTCCTACCTGCTCGAACCGGTGATCGTCTACAAGGACAACCTCCAGAAGGCCCTCGTCGACACCGGCTACTACACTGCGGCGCAGCTCGGCGGCTGATAATCCGCTTCGGGTCCCGGGGGCGGGCGAGCCACGCCCCCGGGTCCCGCGTGAGGGGACATGAGACATGACCGATGACATCTTGCGCATGCGCGGGATCACCAAGACCTTCCCGGGGGTCAAGGCACTGCAGGACGTGAACCTCTCGGTTCGCCGCGGTGAGATCCACGCCATCTGCGGCGAGAACGGCGCCGGCAAGTCGACGCTGATGAAGGTGCTGTCCGGGGTGTACCCCCACGGCACCTACGAGGGCGAGATCGAGTTCGACGGCCAGGTCAGCGAGTTCGGCGGGATCAGGAACAGCGAGCACGCCGGCATCGTCATCATCCATCAGGAACTGGCGCTGTGCCCGCAGCTGTCCGTCGCCGAGAACATCTTCCTCGGCAACGAGCGGGCCAGCCGCGGGTTCATCGACTGGAACCGCACCAACCGCGACGCCGCCGAGCTGATGGCCCGGGTCGGCCTGCGGGAGAGCCCGACGACGCAGATCTCCGACATCGGCGTCGGCAAGCAGCAGCTCGTCGAGATCGCCAAGGCGCTGTCCAAGGAGGTGCGGCTGCTCATCCTGGACGAGCCGACCGCCGCGCTCAACGACGACGACTCGGCGCACCTGCTCGACCTGCTGCGCGGGCTGCGCGACCAGGGCATCACCTGCGTGATCATCTCGCACAAGCTGAACGAGATCATCGCGATCGCCGACTCGATCACCGTGCTGCGCGACGGCCGGACCATCGAGACCCTGGACACGGCGTCCGGCGCCGTCACCGAGGACCGCATCATCTCCGGCATGGTCGGCCGTGACCTGGAGAACCGCTTCCCCCCGCACGAGCCGCACATCGGCGAGGAGATCCTGCGCATCGAGGACTGGACGGTGCACAGTCCCGCCCAGCCCGGCCGCAAGGTCGTCTCCGGCGCCGGGCTCACGCTGCGCCGCGGCGAGATCGTCGGCCTCGCCGGGCTGATGGGCGCCGGGCGCACCGAGCTCGCGATGAGCGTGTTCGGCCGCGCGTACGGCGTGAACATCTCCGGCCGCATCTTCAAGGACGGCCGCCAGATCGAGCTGCGCAGCGTCCAGGACGCCATCAGGCACGGCATCGCGTACGCCACCGAGGACCGCAAACGGTACGGTCTCAACCTCATCGAGGACATCAAGCGCAACGTCTCCGCCGCGGGTCTCCCCCGGCTCGGCCGTCGCGGCTGGGTCAACGAGCACGAGGAGTACCGGGTCGCCGAGGAGTACCGCAAGAGCATGAACATCAAGGCGCCCAGCGTGGCGAGCGTGGTGGGGCAGCTCAGCGGCGGCAACCAGCAGAAGGTCGTGCTGTCCAAGTGGATCTACACCGACCCCGACGTGCTGATCCTGGACGAGCCGACCCGCGGCATCGACGTCGGCGCCAAGTACGAGATCTACACGATCATCAACCGGCTCGCCGACGAGGGCAAGGCGGTGCTGGTCATCTCCTCCGAGCTGCCCGAGCTGCTCGGCCTGTGCGACCGGATCTATACGCTCTCACAGGGCCGGGTCACCGGTGAGGTCCCCCGCTCGGAGGCCACCCAGGAACGGCTCATGCACTACATGACAATGGGACAGGAGTAACCCCGATGAGCAGCGTCTCGCCAACGGGTGTCGCGGTGGGTCCGCAGGACGGCGGCGGACCAGGCGAGGTACGGCCGCCGGGCCGGATGTCGCTCGGCGGCTTCTCGATCAACATCCGGCAGAGCGGCATCTACATCGCCTTCGCGCTGATCGTGGTGCTGTTCTCGGTGCTCACCGACGGCGCCCTGCTACAGCCGCAGAACATCTCCAACATCATCGTGCAGAACTCCTACATCCTGATCCTCGCGGTCGGGATGATCCTGATCATCATCGCCGGGCACATCGACCTGTCGGTCGGCTCGGTGGTGGCCGTCACCGGCGCGGTGTCGGCCGTCCTGATGGTCAACTACGGCGTGCCGTGGCCCGCCGCGCTGCTCATCACCCTGGTGACCGGCGGCCTGATCGGCGCCTGGCAGGGCTTCTGGATCGCCTACTTCGGCATCCCGTCGTTCATCGTCACTCTGGCCGGCATGCTCCTGTTCCGCGCGCTGACCCTCACCGTCCTCGGCAACCAGGGCATCGGCCCGTTCCCCGACGCCGTCCGCACGCTGTCCAACGGCTTCACCGACGGCTACTTCGGCAACATCGGCCTCGGCCCCCTCGGCGGCGCCGACCTGTTCAGCCTGCTGGTCGGCCTCATCGCCGTCGCCGGCATGTCCGCCGCCCAGTGGCGCACCCGCTCGGCCCGCGTCAGCTACGGCCAGCACGTCGACCCGTTCCCCGCCTTCGTCCTGAAGCTGGCCGCCGGCGCCGTCCTGATCATGTTCCTCGTGATCCAGCTGGCCCGCTTCAAGAACCTCCCCTGGGTCCTGGTCCTGCTGGCCGTCCTGGTGCTCGGCTACTCGCTGCTGTCCACCCGCTCGGTCTTCGGCCGCCGCATCTACGCCGTCGGCGGCAACCTCCAGGCCGCCGTCCTGTCCGGCGTCCGCGTCAAGTCGGTCGTCTTCTGGATCTTCGTCAACATGGGTGTCCTGGCGGGCATGGCCGGCATCATCTTCGCCGGCCGCCTCAACCAGGCCGGCCCTACGGCGGGCGGCTCCTTCGAACTGGACGCCATCGCCGCCGCCTTCATCGGCGGCGCCGCCGTCCAGGGCGGCGTCGGCAAGGTGGTGGGCGCCATCACCGGCGGCCTGATCATGGGCGTCATCAACAACGGCATGAGCCTCATCGGCTCCCCCAGCGAACGAGTGATGCTCGTCAAGGGCATCGTCCTCCTGGCCGCCGTGGCCTTCGACGTCTGGACCAAACGCCGCGCCGGCACCGCCGCCCGCTGACCCCTGCCACCCACCCGGCGAGCTAGCGGACGGAGCAGATCGCCGATTCGATCACCGACGTCACCGCGTCCGGGTGGGAGATCAGGGTCAGGTGGGACCCGCCTTGGAACCGGGTGACCTTCGAGTGCGCCCGGCGGGCCATCGACAGTTGCGAGCCCGCGGTGATGATGCGGTCGCCGGTGCTGATGAAGTACCAGGACGGGATCGTCTTCCACGCCGCCGCCTTCGACGGGGTCGTGAACGCGCTGGTCGAGGCGGCTCGCTGGGAGGCCCACAGGCGTACGGCGGTGTCCTCGGGCAGATCCGAGGCGAACGAGCGGATGAAGACGTTCCGCTTCAGGTACAGGTCGGCCGCCCCCTGGGGCGCTCCCGGGTAGGGCACCTTGTCGTAGAGGGAGTCCGGGTTCGCCTCGAGGGCGGAGCCGGACCCGCTGAGGCCGCCGGTGGTCTCCCCTGTGTCGGGCGCCGCGGCGTCGACGTACACCAGGGCCTTGACACCCGGAACCCCCGCGGCGGCGTCGGTGATCACCGAGCCCCCGTAGGAGTGCCCGACGAGCACGATCGGGCCGGAGACGGTCTTCAGGAAGTCGGCGACGGTCCTGGCGTCCCCGGTCAGGCCGCGGAGCGGATTCGCCACGGCCCGCGCGACGTGGCCCGCTCGCCGCAGCGCGTCCAACTCGCCGTTCCAGCTGGAGGTGTCGGCCCAGGCTCCGTGAACCAGGACGACCGTCGGCTCGGACCGCCCCGGCGACCGGCAGGGCGACGGCGCCGGGCTCGTGAGGGCGGACGGCGCGCGCGGGACGGCGTCCCGCTCCCCGGCGAGCGCCGGCGACGCCCACGCCGCCGCGGCGGCCACAGCGAACGCCAGCGTCATCGTGATCGGCTTCTCCCCGGCCGGACGTGTCATCTTCTCCCCCTCAGTTCGACAGGTGATCTTCCCGGGACACCGGCG
The DNA here is from genome assembly GCF_042658925.1 of Sphaerisporangium aureirubrum. NCBI lineage: Bacteria > Bacillati > Actinomycetota > Actinomycetes > Streptosporangiales > Streptosporangiaceae > Sphaerisporangium > Sphaerisporangium aureirubrum. The sequence continues at coordinate 30,185 of NZ_JBHSRF010000024.1, read as the reverse complement.
GACCAGTCCCTCACGGTGGGTTCCCGTCGCTCCCGCACCCCTGTGACCGGCCCTCCGGTCCCGCCCGGGCACGGCGGATGAACACCGCCGTGTCGGTGAGGCCGGTGTCGGCCAGAGCGACGGCGCGGGCGTGCGGGTGAGCCTCCCGGGCCATCCGGGCGAGCACTCGTCCGGGCGGCGTCTGGACGAACAGGGTCGTGCCGAGTTCGGCGAGCAGAGCGGTGGCGTCCCGCCATCTCACCGTGGTGGCGACGCCGCGGGCGAGGTCGTCGAGGACCGCGTCGGCGTCGTGGAGGAGACGGGCGGCCGAACCGGCGAGATAGGGGACGGTGATGTCGCGCCGGGGGATCACGGCGAGGTGGTCCGTCATGGCGCCGGCGACGCCGTCCAGGAGCGGGCAGTGCGAGGGGACGCCGATGTCCAGGCGCCGCACGCATCGGGCGCCGGCCTCGGCGGCGGCCGCGGTGAGGCGGTCCAGCGCGCGGGCGCCGCCCGCGACCACGACCTGCCGGCCGGTGTCGACGACGGCCAGGTAGGCCGGGTCGCCCGCGGTCGTGATCGACTCGACCACGCGCCGGGCCTGCGCCACGCCGAGCCCGAGGACGGCCGCCATGCCGTACCCGGACGGATAGGCGTCACGCATCAGCTCGGCGCGGCGCCGCACGGCGGTGAGGGCTTCGGCGAAGGTCAGTGCCCCGGCGGCGACGGCGGCGGGGAACGCCCCGGCGGAGTGCCCGGCCACGGCGTCGGGGGTGGCGCCCACGGCGGTGAGGGCGCTGGTCGCGGCGACCCCGGCGACGCAGAGCGCGACCTGCGCGGTGACGGTCGACCGCAGCTCCCGCGCGCCGTCCCGCCGGGACGAGCCGGGCAGGACGCGCTCGGCCTCGGCGAGGGTCGCCGCGACGGCCCGGTGGCCGGGCAGGTCGTGCAGCATCCCGGGCCGCTGGGTGCCCTGGCCGGGGTAGAGGAAGGCGACTCTCACGCGAGGGCCCACGGGTCGTCCACCAGTTCCGGGCCGTGGCCGGTACGGGCCAGGACGGGACCGCCTGTACGGGCCCACTCGACGAGGCCGACTCCGCCGCACGGGGTCTCCATCTGGCAGTCGACCGTGCCGGGAAGAGCGGCGAAGGCGGCCACCAGCCGCGCGGCGTCGGCCTGCTCCACCCGGCGGGGTGCCCGGATCAGCAGGTCCAGGTCGCTTCCGGGGTGGGTGACCGGCCGCCCGGTGGCGAGCTCGAAGCCCACGCCGCCGATCGGGCCGAAGACGACGTCGCCGCCCAGCTCCGCCGCCACCCGCGGGGCGACGCCGGCCAGGGTGGCGGCCAGCCGGGGAATGCGGGGGCGCCGCCGGCTCAGCTCCTCGGGAGGGAGGCGGCGGGTCACCGCGCCGGCGGGGACGAGCGCGGCGTGGCGCCGTCCCCGCCCGGCCCCGCGTACGCCGACCGGGATCAGGCCGGGCGGATGCGGTGCCCGCCGTACGACGCCCCAGGGGCAGGCGGCGAGCGACGTGGCGGCCCAGCCGGGGAGCCCGGCGTCCAGCGCCGCGGCCCCGGTGAGTCGCAGCAGGTCGTGCGGGCGCGCGGTCACGGCCATTGGGCGGCGAGCGCCTCGTGGACACGGCGGGAGGCCTCCCGGGTCCGGCGGGCGCCGGGCGAGGTGAGCCGGTCGCTCAGGTCGCGGGGACCCCGGCGGGCCCGTGCGACGGCGGCGGTGAGCGCGTCCTTCACCTTGCGCGTGTCCTCCCCGGCCGGGTCGTCGGCGTTCGCGACGTCCATGAGCTCGTCGCACAGGCCGAGCGTCGCCCAGTCCTTGACGTCGTAGGACAGCGGAGGGATGCGCCTGGCCAGCTCGCCGAGTTCCTCCACGGTCCGGCGGGTCACCTCCGCCGCGGCGCGCCGGTGCATGGCGTGGATCGTCACGCCGGGGTCGTCGAGCGCCACGATCTGGTTGGCCTGCGAGCCGTGTGCCAGGAACCCGCCGGACAGGGCCGTTCCGACGATCAGAGCGATCACCGGGTGCCCGGTCGTGCGGGCGGTGACGTAGGCGTCCACGGCGGCGGCCAGCGCGTGGTGGATGCCGAGCAGTTCCTCAAGGCGTCCGTAGGCCTGGCTGGGGACGTCGACGACGGCGACGATCGGGCGGCGGCGGTGCTCGGGCCGGTGCGCGTCCCCGGTGACGACCTGGGTCACCGCCTCGGCGAGGGCGAGCCCTTCGCGCAGGCCGACCTCCCCGTTCCGCGCGCGGGGGTAGGGGCTGCGGGGGTCCGGCACGACGGCGACCAGCCGGGCGACGTCGCCGCCCAGCGTGACGTCCGCCGTGAGCACGGACGGGACGGTGTGCCGCACGGCGCCCTCGGCGAGCGCCCGTGTCCAGTTCAGCCCGCGGCTCGTCACCGGTCCCCCCGCGGTGGCACGGCCTTCGCCCACACGGCCGCGAGGCCGGGAGGATCGGGCGGATCGGCCGGGTCGACGGCCCGGACGCGGGCCTGCCACTCGCCGAGGCGCCGGGAGCGGTGCTCGCCGGGAATCCCTCGCCCGACGGCGTCGATCACGGCGGATCGCAGCGCGGCGACGTCGTCGGGGACCAGCACGTCCGCCAGGGCGGTCCGGGTGCGCTGCCTGCCGCCGTCGATCGACCAGATCAGCGGGTGATCGGAGGCGTCGAACTCGGCGACCCCGGCCTCGGACTCGATCACCTCGGGGCCGTCGAGCCCGAGACGGCCCTCCTCGGTCATGATCAGCCTGGTGCACAGTCCGGCGGCGATGCTCATGCCGCCGAAACAGCCCAGCGCTCCGGCGATGACGCCGACGACGGGCTGAAGCGCGCGCAGCTCCAGAATCGCCGAGCACACCTCGGCGATCGTGGCCAGGCCCAGGTTGGCCTCCTGCAGGCGCACGCCGCCGGTCTCCAGCAGCAGGACGGCGCTGGTCGGGATGCCGTCACGGTTGTCCCTGGCGGCCAGGGACAGCGCGGCCGCCGTCTTCGCGCCGGAGACCTCGCCGATGCCGCCCCCTTGGAAGGCCTGCTCGATGGCGATCACGACCGAGGGCCGCCCGCCGAGCCTTCCCTTCACCACGGCGACGCCGTCGTCGGACGCCGGGACGACTCCCTGGGGCTCCAGCCAGGGCGACTCGATGCGGTCGAAGGGACCGCACAGCTCGCGGGCCGTGCCGTCGTCGAGCAGCGCCGTGGCCCGCTCCCGGGCGTCCAGCTCGATGAAGCTGGTGCGGCCGAGCATCGCGGCCCAGTCGGGCGGCGGGACGGCGGCCGTCATGCCTCGCCCTCCTCGACGGCCTGCCGCAGGCGCAGGGTGACCACGCCGGGCGTGGCGCCCGCGTCGTTCAGGTCGAAGTCCGCGGCGACGCGGTGGCGGGCGAAGAACCGCTCCAGCACGATCCGCCACACCGTGTCGAACCCGTCGACGCTGGTGCGCACGCGCACGCGGGCGGCGCCGGACGCCGGGGTCATCAGGACCTCCAGATCCCCCGATCCGGCCACCCCGACGTGGGCCCGCCGGCCGGGTGGCCGGTCGGCGGGGAACTCGTAGGTCAGTGTCCGCACGCCGGCCCCTCCCGTCCGCCGGGGGCCGGGCGCCCGGGCCAGGGCACCAGGTCGAGGAAGAGCGCGGCGGCCAGCAGGTCGCCGCTCCCGCCCGGCGACAGCCGTCGTGCGCGGAGCCGCTCGTCCAGTTCCAGGAGGGCGGCGTGACCGCGTGCCGTGCCCGCGCCTCCCTCGGCGAGGACCCGCTCGGCGCCGAGCCGCACGACACGCAGGCCCTCAAGGCCGCCGCGGTGCAGGACGCAGGTGTCGTCCAGGAGGCTCATCACCTCCAGCAACGCGTCCAGCCGGGCCGTCTCCTCGGCCAGGCCGGCCGCCCTGGCCCGGCGTAGCCTCGGCAGCGCGACCTCCATGACGTGGGGGAACGCGTCCTCGGCCTCGCCGCGGGCACCTCGCGCGCCGTGCCGTCGCCGGACCCTCTCACCGTGGGAGGCCGTTCCCGCCGGATTCCGCCGGTCGGGAAAGGCGGCCAGCCGGGCCGCGCCGAGGGCGGCCTCCCGCTCGTCGCGGGCGCCGCCCGCGACACCGGCGACCAGGAGCCCGAGCGCCCACAGGGCCCCGCGATGCGTGTTGGCCCCCCGGGTGGCCCGCAGCATCGCTCGCTCGCCCGCGCGTCCGATCCGGCCGAGCTCCGCACGCAGCCCGCCCCCTGCGGCCATCCGGTCCGCCACCGCGGCGGCGGACCGGAAGGCGGGACGCAGTGCCTCGGCGGAGGCCAGCAGGAGCGGCAGGTCCATGTCGTCGTGCGCGCCGGTCCCCCGGCGGTCGACCAGGCCGGGCTTGGGGCTCAGCCACGCCTCGTCGCGCAGTGCCCGCACCGCCGCGCCGGCCAGCGTGTCCGCGGACGGCGCCCGCCCTCCCGTCACAGGCTCCCGTTTCGTGGTGAGCATCGGCGGATCACCAGCTCCGGAACCGGGCCGGCGGGTCGTACAGTCCTCCGGACCAGGCCACAAGGTCCTCCATGCTGCGGGCCGCCAGCAGGGAGCGCTTCGCCCTGCGGACGTCGACCCCGAGATCCTCGGGGAGCGCCACCAGGCCGTCACGGCGCAGCTCCTCGACGCGCCGATGGCCGATGCGGCGGCCGACCGGGGTCGCGCCCGCGACCGCCGCGACCGCGTCACGCCGTTCGGCCGGCCCCGCGGCCCGGTAGAGGTAGGCCACGCCCTCCTCCGTCACCACGTGGCTGACGTCGTCACCGTAGATCATGACGGGCGGGATGGGCATGCCGGCGTCCTCACCGACCCGCACCGCGTCGAGCGACTCGACGAACGCGGGGACGCCGCCGGAGCGGAAGGTCTGCGTGATCTGCACGACGAGCTTGCGTCCCCGCAGGACGGGGGGCTCGCCGGCCACGAGACCCAGCCACGCGGGCGAGGGGTGCCTGCGGCCGTGCGGGTCGTGTCCCATGTTGGGCGCTCCCCCGAAACCGGTCAGCCGACCCTCGGTGACCGTCGAGGAGTTCGCGTTCGCGTCGATCTGCAGCGACGACCCGATGAACAGGTCCACGGCGTACTGGCCGGCGAGCTGGCACAGCACCCGGTTGGAGCGGAGCGAGCCGTCGGGGCCGGTGAAGAACACGTCCGGGCGGGCGGCGACGTAGCGCTCGGTGCCGGGTTCCCCGCCGAAGCAGTGCACCGATTCGACCCAGCCGGTCTCGATGGCGGGGATGAGCGTCGGATGCGGGTTGAGCGTCCAGTGTCTGCAGATCTTTCCCCGCAGGCCCAGTTCCTCGCCGTAGGTCGGCAGGATCAGCTCGATCGCCGCGGTGTCGAAGCCGATTCCGTGGTTCAGCGTGGTCACGCCGTGCCGCTCGTAGACGCCGCGCAACGCCATCATGGCCATCAGGATCTCCACCTGGCCGATGTGGCGCGGATCCCGGGTGAACAGCGGTTCCAGCGCGAACGGCCTGGGGCTCCGCACGATCAGGTCCACCCAGTCGCCCGGGATGTCGACCCGGGGGACCTTGTCCACGATCTCGTTCACCTGGACCAGCGTCACCCCCTGGGAGAAGGCGGCCGCCTCGGCGATTACGGGGGTGTCCTCGGTGCTCGGACCGGTGTACAGGTTCCCTTCGCGGTCGGCCTGCTCGGCGCAGAGCAGCGCGACGTCCGGGATGAGGTCGACGAACATGCGCGCGTACAACTCGACATAGGTGTGGATCGCCCCGATCTCGATCCCGCCGTCGGCGAGCAGTTGCGCCATGCGCACGCTCTGCGGCCCGGCGTAGGCGAAGTCGAGACGGCGGGCGACGCCGCGCTCGAACACGTCCAGGTGCTCGCGCAAGCTGATCGAGGAGATCAGCAGATGCAGATCGTGCACCGCCTCCGGGTCGCAACCGGCCAGTTCTCCGGCGAGAAAGTCCGCCTGCTTCTGGTTGTCCCCTTCCAGAGCCACCCGGTCCCCCGGCCGCAGCAACGCCTGCAGGGCGTCGCGCGTCCGCCCGGCGTCCAGCACCCGACCCGTGGCGAAGGCCCGGACCGCTTCCATCCGCTCGCGCTTCGCGGTCCGCCGCCGTGCCCGATCCCGGGTTTCCGCCCGTGCCATCGGCCGCCCCCAGTGCTGACGCTGACCAGGGTCTGATGCCTCGAAACCAATGAAAGTAACCCAAACAAGGATAAAAAGGGGCATATCTAGTGCCTCGCCACCGCCGTGCCCCGGCCGGCGCGATGGGACCCTTCGCCCAGCAGGGGTGTCCGGAGCCGCACGGGCCGGTGGAGCGCATCCCGGCCGCCCGGCACGATGCGGCAGCGGAGCGGGCTCCTTTACGAAGTAAGGTCGGTGCGCGGCCGCGTCCGGGGCGGTCAGGCCCAGACGACCTTCGGGTGGTCGTCGCCGACGGCTTCCGCGGCCAGAGCGGCGCTCTTCTCGGCCTCCTCACGCCGTGCGGGTGGCACCCGGTCGAAGGCGGAGACGGTCAGTTCGCGGTCGCTGCGGCGGTAGCGCCAGGTACCGGCCACCTCGCCGTCGACCAGCAGGGCGCCTGGGCCGGAGAGGGGGCGCCACACCTGCCCGCGTCGCTTGGCGTCGGGGACGAGCAAGGCACGGTCGACCTGGCGCAGGTAGGGATCGTTGGCCGGGACGAGGACGACCCCGGCGGGCTCCGGGGCGTTCCGTACCGCGTCCAGCATGGCCTCGGGCAGGTCGTAGCGCCGGGGGCCGATCTGGACGCGGACCAGATCGTCCAGTTCCTTCCACAAGCCGGAGGTGGACGTGGTGCCGCCGTCCAGCCAGTCACGGAACAACGTCCTGGTGGTGGGCCCGTTCACCTGGAGATACGTGTTCAGGGTCTCCAGACGTGGGTTCTCCGCCTTCTCCTGCCGATGCTCCGGGCGCGGGTACAGCATGGCCGCCCGCTGTTCCCCGCCGCCGAGCACGATCTGCGCCTGCCGCCCCGCCACCCGGAACAGCGTGTCGGGAACGTGCCGCGCCTCGCACCGCGAGCACCACTCCACCAACTCCCCCCGCACCCGCTCGGTCACCTCACCACTGGCCTCGCCCTTCGACATCGGCCCCGTCACTACTGCCCCGAGGGCGGCCGCCACCTCCCCCACCGCCTCGACCCGAGCCGCCCCGCCCTGGTCCGGCTCCCGGGGAGCGAGCACGTCCCGCACGAAGTCCAGCCGCTCCACCGGATGCGCGTGCGGCGCCACCCGCCACGACCACATGCTCACCAGCGGCCCGTCAGGGGAGATCGCCTCACCGACGCGCTTCGACCGGACGCCGCGGGTGCGCTGGATCATCGACTGCGCCGCACCGACCTGCCTGCTGTCCTGGAATCCCAGCAGCAGAAGCCGTTCGAGCACATCGTCCGCACAGCTCCCGCCCAGCCCGTGGCCCTGCCACCGGAACCCCAGCCAGCTCGCCCTGCCCACGTCGATCACACCGGCCATGGCGTTACCCTGACCTCCGGGAGCGGAGGTAAACAGCGGTGGACATCTCGATGGTCCGCGTTCCCGGTGGTGTCGTGGATCTGCGGGACGACCGGCGCGGGGCGCGGTGGCGGGTGGAGGTCGCGCCCTTTCTGCTCGGGCGGTATCCGGTCACGGTGGGTCTCCATCGGGCCGTCGCGCGGGATCCGTCCGGGGGCTCCACGGGGGACGCCGTGCCTGTGACGAACGTCAGCTGGCTTGACGCGGTCGACGTGTGCAACCGGCTGTCGGAGCTGTCGGGGCTGGAAGCGGTCTATTCGCGGGACGCGCGCAGCGGGGAGGTGGCCTGCGACCGGGCCGCCGGTGGGTATCGCCTGCCCACCGAGGCGGAGTGGCAGTACGCGTGCAAGGCGGGGAGCACCGGATACCGGTACGGGGAGATCGACGACATCGCGTGGTACGCCGGGAACTCCGGCGACCGTGCGCATGACGTGGGCGGCAAGGCGCCCAACGCGTGGGGTCTGCACGACATGCTGGGCAACGTGTGGGAGTGGTGCTGGGACCTCTACGACGAGGAGGTCTACGGGTCCTACCGCATCTTCCGCGGCGGGAGCTGGGCCGAGCGGGAGCGGGGCTGCGGGGCCACCGTGCGCCGCCGCAGCCACCCCACGTTCGCGATCGACGACCTCGGCTTCCGGCTCGCCCGGACCGTCCCGTGAGCGGGTGGCGCGGCTCGGCGCTCTCCGGCGGTGACGACGCGGAGAGCGCGGTCCGCCGTCCGTATCGTCCAGCGGGAACGCCGTCAGCGCGTTCCCCAGCTCGTCCGCCGCCAGGAACCGGTCCACGGGGCCGCCGCCGGCTGTGTCACCCGACGCGGATGGGAAGCGTGCGCGGCCCGCGGACCTGGCCGGTGGCCCAGGTCACCGCCGAGGGGTCGGCGAGTGTGAAGACCGGGTATCGCTGCAGCCAGACCTCCAGGGCGACCCGCAGCTCCATGCGCGCCAGGTGCGAACCCACGCAGCGGTGGATGCCGAGGCCGAACGCGGCGTGCCTGTTCACCTGGCGGTCGAGGACGACCTCGCCGGCCCGGTCGAACTGCGCGGGGTCGCGGTTGGCCGCGGGGAACGACAGCAGGACCCAGTCGTCGGCCTTCATGTCGACGCCGTTCCAGCTCATGTCCTCCTTGACCAGCCGCGCCATCGTGACCGGCGCGTACGCCCGCAGCAGCTCCTCCATCGCGGTCGGCAGCAGCGCGGGCTCGGCGACCAGCCGCTCGCGGTCGGCGGGGGTCCTGGCCAGGTGCCACAGCGACGCGCCGATCGCGCTCCACGTGGTGTCGATGCCGGCGACGAGCAGCAGAGCCATCGTGCCCGCGACGTGCGCCGGTTGCAGTTTGCTGCCGTAGAGCTCGACGTCGATGAGGTAGCTGGTGAGGTCGTCGCGCGGGTGGGCGACGTGGTCGCGGACCTGCGCGACCAGGTAGTCGAACAGCTCCGACATCCGCGCCCTGCGGTCGTCCGGCGGCAGGTTGACGCCTTCCAGGGCGCTCTCGACGAACCCGCGGAACCGCGGCTCGTCCTCCGGGGGGAACCCGAGCATGTCGGAGATGACCCGTGTCGGGATGTACTGGGCGTAGTCGTGCGCCGCGTCGACGACGTCCCGTCCCTCCAGCGCGTCGATGAGCGAGTGGCAGTACGCCCGCGTCGCCTCCTCGTGCCTGGCGATGGCGGTCTTGGTGAACGCCGGCAGCAGCAGCTTGCGCGCGTCGTAGTGGAACGGCGGGTCGGAGGAGATCGGAGGTGTGCCGCCCACGGGCGCCGAGTCGCGGGGCGGCCGGAAGTTGCCCACGATGATCGACCGTGACGAGAAGCGCTCGGTGTCGTAGGCGATGCCCGCGACGTCCTCGTAGCGGGTGGGCAGCCACGCGCCGCCGAACCGTTCGGTGTGCGCGATCGGGCACGTCCGGCGCAGCTCGTCCTGGATGGGGTACGGGTCGGCCGCCCACTCGGGCTCGGTGTGGGAGAAGTCGGTCGTCCAGTCCGCCACCGGACCGGTGATGATCTCGTTGCGCGTGCCCAGGGCGGGGTCTTTCAGGATGTCCACCGGCTGGCTGAAGCGGTCGTCCACGGTCATGTCACACACTTCCTAAATGATCTCGATGGCGCGTTCCGGGCAGTTGGCCACCGCGAGGCGCGCCGTCCGCTCCTCGCCCGGGGGCACGACGCCCTCCCCGGCGACCAGCCCGTAGCCTTCGTCGTCCTCGGTGAACAGGCCAGGGGCGAGTTCGTAGCAACGGCCGTGCCCCTGACAGCGCTCAGGATCGATGCGTACCTTCACTTCGGGTGCTCCGCTTCTGTGTGCGGTGATGTCGCCGGCGGGACGAGGGCGCCGACGAGACGGGCGAGCAACGCGGACCACTCCGCGTCGTCGACGGTGTGCAGGTCCGGCGTGACGAGCGCGCTGCCCATCGCCAGCAGCAGGCAGAGGTGGGCCAGCGCGCCCGGCGACACCACCGGATCCAGTTCGCCGCCGCCCTGGGCCGCGCGCACCAGGTCGGCGAGCCAGTCGGCGCGTTCACCGACGTAGTCCCGCATCGGCCCCGCCACGTCCTCGTCCCGGCGGGCCGCGACCAGCGCCTCGACGATGAGGTAGCCGCGGGTGTCGCGACGCCGCGGCAGCCAGCGCCCGATGACGAGCAGCAGCTCCTTGACGGACCGGTCGGGGTCGGCCGCGAACAGCGTGGCCAGCAACCGCGGCCCGTACGTCCGCAGCGCGGCCACCAGCAGCTCGGCCTTCGAGCCGAAGTGCGCGTAGAGGGCGCCGTTGCTCACCCCGGCCGCCGCGGCGATGTCCGCCACCCGGGTACCGTCGTACCCGCGCTCGGCGAACACTTCGGCGGCGGCGCGCAGCAGCCGTTCCCGTGTCTCGGCGGCGGTGACGCCCGCGATCCGCCCCATGGGACAAATTAAAAATTCGTTCATTTTCTATGTCAAGAGGGGCATCTCTCTCATCTCACTCTTCGTCCGCCCCACCAGGGCCGGTTGCGGACACTTAGAGTGATTGCACCGTGACTCTCGGTTATGGCACGGTGGAGGGAACCAACCGAAAACTCCCTAGGAGACACCATGCCCCCCGTTCGCCTCCTGCTGGCCGGCGCCGTCGCCGCCCTCGCCGTGACCACGGCCGCCGCCCCGCCCGCCGCGGCCTCCGCCCAGCAGGCCGCTCTGGCCGCCTCGCCGGTGTGCGTCGACACCACCAACTCCCGCGCCGACAACACCCAGATCCGCCTGTGGAAGTGCCTGGACCACCCCAACCAGAGGTTCGTCGTCGACGACGGCCACATCAAGGTGGAGGACACCATAGGCACCAGCCGGGAGGTGTGCCTCGACGCCACCAACTCCCGCGCCAACAACACCCTGGTACGCCTGTGGCAGTGCCTGGACCACCCCAACCAGGTCTGGGTCGTCAGCAGAGGCCAGATCATCGTCAAGGACACCCTCGCCTCCACCCCCGTGTGCCTGGACACCGGCAACACCCGTAACGACAACGACAAGGTCCGCCTCTGGCAGTGCCTGAACCACCCCAACCAGAAGTTCGTCGTCGACGACGGCCAGATCAAGGTCAAGGACACCCTGTCCTGACGCCCCGCACCCGGAGACCGGATCTCACCGCCGCGCACGGCCGGTGAGATCCGGCGTACTACCGTGACGATGTGGATCTCTTCTCATCCTCCTGGACGGCGTTGCGCGCGGCGGTCGCCGGGCTCCCGGACGACGACTTCGCCCGGCCGTCCGGCTGTACCGGCTGGCTCGTGCGGGACCTGGTGTGCCATCTGGTCATCGACGCCCAGGACGTCCTCATCACCCTCGTGACCCCCGCCGAGACGGAGCCGACCCGCGACGCGGTGACCTACTGGGAGGTCTCCGGGACGCCGCCGGCCGGGGACGACCCGCTCGACGCGCTGACCGTCCGGCTGGCCGCCGCGTACCAGGAGCCGTGGCTGCTCAAGTTCCACCTCGACGACGTCGGCTCCGCCGCCGGCCGCGCCGCCGGACTCGCCGACCCGGGCCTGCGGGTCGGCACCCGCGGCGAGGTCCTCACCGCGGGCGACTACCTCTCCGCGTACGTCCTGGAGTGGACGCTGCACCACCTCGACCTGGTCGCGCACCTCCCGCGCGCGCCGGGACCACCCGCGGAAGGGCTCGCGCGCTCCCGCGAGATGCTGGAGAGCATCGCCGGGGCCACGTTCCCCGCGTCGCTCTCCGACAAGGACGCACTGCTGATCGGCACCGGACGGCGCGCCCCGACCGGCGCGGAGAAGACCGAACTGGGTGAGCTGGGGGCGAGACTCCCCTTCGTCCTCGGCTGATTCCCCGCACCCCCACGCACATCGAGCAAGGGGGCACTCAGGCGCTCGGCCTCCGCCAAGGCGCACTTCGAGTTCATGCTCACCTTCCTGAAGGCGGCGATGGCCGTCATGCTGCCGGCGACCTCCGCGTCCGCCACCCGCGGCACGAGCCCGCGGCACGAGCCCGCGGCACGAGCCCGCGGCACGAGCCCGCGGCACGAGCCCGCGGCAGGAGGCCAACCTGAGGAGCAACTGCCGTTCGCCTGCTGAACCGCCCGGCCGTCGAGCTCGCGGGGGGCGGGCGATAGGGTGCGCCGGTGGAGGATATGAGTCGTTTGTTCCGCTCGGCCGCCGACGCCGCGGCCGATTACCGGCGGTCGTTGCCCGACCGGCCGGTCGGAGTGCCGGTCGACCAGGGGGCGCTGACCGGCGCGTTCTCCGGCCCGTTGCCCTCCGCACCCACCGCACCGGAGCAGGTGCTGGCGGACCTGCTCGCCGCGGCCGAGCCCGGCCTGGTCGCGAGCGCCGGCCCGCGATACTTCGGTTTCGTGGTCGGCGGCGCGCTGCCCGCGGCGACCGCGGCCGACATCCTCGCCGCCGGCTGGGACCAGATGGCGACCAACGCCGTCTCGTCCCCGGCGGCCATCGCGGCCGAGGCCGCGGCCGGTACCTGGCTGAAGGATCTGCTGGGCATCCCACCGTCGGCGTCGGCCGGTTTCGTCACCGGCTGCCAGGCCGCCAACACCGCCGGGCTCGCCGCCGCCCGGCACCAGGTGCTGGCGGACGCGGGCTGGGACGTCGAACGGCGCGGCCTGCTCGGAGCGCCGCCGATCCGGGTGATCGCCGGTGCGGAGCGGCACGCGACCATCGACCGGTCCCTGCGCCTGCTCGGCCTGGGGACGGACGCGGTGGAGCCGGTGCCCGCCGGCCCGGACGGCGCCATCGACCCCGGTTCGCTGCGGGAGGTGCTGCGAGCCGGTCCCCCCGGTCCCACGATCGTGTGCCTGCAGGCCGGCAACGTGAACACCGGCGCCTGCGACGAGCTCCGGGAAACGTGCGAACTGGTCCACCGCCACGGCGGCTGGGTGCACGTGGACGGCGCGTTCGGGCTGTGGGCCGCCGCCAGCCCCGCGACCCGGCATCTGGTGGACGGCCTGGAACTGGCCGACTCCTGGGCCACGGACGGCCACAAGTGGCTGAACCTCCCCTACGACTCGGCCTTCGCGTTCTGCGCCCGCCCCGACGTGCACGCCGCGGCGATGTCGTACGCCGCCGCCTACCTGGTCGGTTCGGGCGGCAGCCCGGAAGGAGCGGCCCTCACCGCCGAATCGTCCCGCCGCGCCCGCGGCTTCGCCGTCTGGGCCGGCCTGCGGGAACTGGGCCGCGACGGCGTCGCGGACCTGGTCGACCGCTGCTGCGCCCTGGCGCGCCGTTTCGCCGAAGGCCTGACCTCGGCGGGCTTCGACGTGGCCAACGAGGTGGTCCTCAACCAGGTCCTGGTCGGCTTCGGCGACGACGCCCGCACCGACCGGGTGGTCGCCGCGGTCCAGGCCGACGGCACCTGCTGGGCGGGCGGCACGACCTGGCGTGGCCGCCGCCTCATGCGCATCTCGGTGTCGAACGCCACCACGACCGAGGCGGACGTGGACCGGTCGCTCGCCGCGATCATCCGCCTCGCCACCTGACATCAAGCCAAAGGTCTCAAGGGAACATATTCCACGGGCCGGATCCCCCCGCCCCGAGTACGCCCAGCGCTCGCGGCGGCCGTGCCACGATTCGGGCATGGCAGACCTCGCCCCCTCCCCCGGCCGCCACCCCGGAAGCACCCCGGCCGCCGTAATGATCATGGGTGTGCACGGAGTCCTCCGCCTCAAGCCCTGGATCCTCCAGGCCCACGACCGCGGCGACCTGGAGGAGGACGTCTTCAGCCTGGTCGTCAAACGCTCCGTCGCCTACGGCTGGAGCTCCTTCAACCCGTCCCGCGGCCCCTCCGCCATCCGCTGGGGCCACAACGACGCCGGAGGCGACTGGCGCCAGGACGGCCGCGTCCGCGAGTTGGCCTGGCTCCAGGCCGACATCTCCGTCGCCGCGGGCCCCCTCGGACACCGCCCCCCGATCACCCCCATGGCCACCGTCCTCGCCGACACCCTCGCCCTGGTCGGCGACACACGACTCACCGCCCTGCACACCCTCATCCCCCTCTCCACCGCCCCCGACGCCCGCGCCGACCTCTCCCAAGCCGCCGCCTGGTTCGCCCTGACCGACCCCACCTCCCACACCGACCTGACCGTGACGATCCGCACCACCACCCCCACGGACCCCTCCGCGATCATCACCGCCGCCCGCGACCGCACCTTCGCCCAAATGACCGTCACCCCCACCTCACTTCCCCCCGCCCCATCGCCCCCACCAACCGGCGGCATCCACCTCAACGGCCTCAACCACACCCACACCTTCCACTGCCGCCCCCACGAATGGTCCCTGAACGTAGCCTCCTGGACCACAGAAATCTTCACCGACGCCCTACGCACCACCGGCCTAACCACCCCAGCCCTCATCACCGTCTCCAACCAGGCGGCCTGATCGGCCGCCTCGCCGACACCCTCACCACCCACCTGACCGTCCTGAGCCACCACCCCCACCCCGCCCCTGACCCGGGGTCCGGCAGACCGGAACTCGACCGGGAGTTAAGACGAACGGAGCCTTCGGCTTCGGTCAGAACTTCACCTCGCACCACACGCTTCGACTGGTTGCCTCGTTGGTGACGCCCCAGGCTTGGGAGATTCCCTCGACCAGGAGCAGGCCGCGGCCGTGCTCTCCGCACGGGTCATGGTTAGGGCGGGGGTGGGTGGCCGAGCCGGTGTCGGTCACGGTCAGCCGGACTGCGTGGTCGTGTTCCGCGAGCGTGAGGCGTACTGGGCCGCCGTCGCGTGAGTCGGAGTGGAGTACGGCGTTGGTCGTCAGTTCTGAGGCGAGGAGCGTCACGTCGTCCAGGGCGGGGTGTGTCGCGCCTAGCGTCTCTCGTACGAATGCACGGGCGACTGGGACCGAGGCCACCGCACCTATGAGGTCCAGCGACCCCAGCACCTTGCTTGTCGTCATGCTCAGCCTCGTCTCGTGGCCCGATGACACTCAAGATCATCTGTGGAGTGCAATCGATGCCGTAGGAGTGACCATCCATAGACGGCTTTCGGCTAACAGCCTGAGCAATCGGCGCTACAGTGTGGAGTCGATTGGTCACACAGCGAGCGCACCGCTGGGTGCGGAGACGTGCGACGCCAGGGAGAGGGATGCCTCAGCCGGTCGAGTTGAAGCCCGAGGAATCGCCGCTGGCCAAGTTCGGATTCGAGTTGCGCCGCCATCGCATGGCGGCGCAGCTCACACAGGCACAGCTCGCGGGGAAGATCCATTTTTCGACCAGCATGGTCGGCATGGTGGAGCGAGCGGCTCGCAAGCCAGAGAGAGCTTTCGCAGAGCGGTGTGATGAGGTGCTACGGCTCGACGGTGTCCTCACCGAGATGTGGGCGATGGTCGATCGTGAACGCCGGTGGGCCCCGTGGTGGTTTCGGGAATGGCTTCAGGTAGAGCAGGAAGCGATTGTGCTCCGCAGCTGGGATCCACTCCTCATTCCGGGGATCCTCCAGACCGAGGCGTACGCGCGTCTCGTTCTTTCAGGAGAACCGGGGGCCACCTCCGAGTTGGTCGAGCAAAGGCTGGCCGCCCGTACACAGCGACGGGGGGTTCTCTCCCGAGAGAAACCGCCGTTGGTATGGGCACTGATCGACGAAGGAGTTCTTCACCGGCCGATCGGCGACTCGGAGCTCATGCGTGAACAACTCTGTTACCTGGCCGATGTGGCGCGTCACTCCCACGTAAAGATCCAGATCGTGCCTTACAGCGCACACTCGACCTGTGGACTGATGAGCCCTTTCACGGTTGCGGAGCTCCCGGGGCCGAGGACTATCGTGCACGTGGAGTCCTCGGCGTTGGGGCAGATCTCGGGCAGTCCGAGCATCGTTGAGTTGATCACCAACAGGTACGACGCCATTCGCGCCGACGCCCACCCGAAACACGTTTCGCTCCTGATGGTGGAAGAGGCGATGGAGAGATGGACTTGATCGGCGCCGAGTGGCGGAAGTCTTCCCGTTCCGGGTCGAGTGGGGGGCAGTGCGTTGAAGTGGCGGTGAATCTGCCTGATGTGGTGGCGGTGCGGGACAGCAAGGATCCGGGTGGGCCGGTGCTGGTGGTTGGTTCGGAGGCTTGGCGCCGATTTCTGAGGTTCGCCCGGTGACTCGGCTGAGCGTTGCCGGTTCGAATCCATTCAGCACGCTGACGCCGATCGAGCGGATCGGGCGTTGGGATCTGAGGCGAGGGTCGCTGGAATAAGACTGCGCCGAAGGCACCTCTTCCGAGGTGGCCCGTGGGCTTGACTTGTTCGTCTAGATGCTCGGTGAGGTGAGTCGGGGCTCTGCCACAACATGTGGGGCTGGGTGCCTGTCGGCGGTGTGGGATGTGTGTCGTTGGCTGGGGTGGGTTTTGCTTGAGCGGGACTGTGTTCGCCTTCGGTTACGTGGACTCGCAGATGCAGAGTTGGAGTGGCGTATCTACGGCGAATGGCCGGCCGGACCAGTCGCCGAGGCGTTCGATGAGGCGGAGGCCGCCGAGGGAGACGAGGAGCGGTAGTTCCTGGGGGAAGATGCTTCTGATTTCGAGCGGTGCGACGACGAAGTCGGGTTCGGAGTCAGTTGAGAGGTGCCATGTCCCGCGGGTGACTTGTGCGGGCGCATCGTAGAGCTCAGTGACGTCGACGCTGATGTTGCCACGGTCAGGGTCTATGAACGACTCTCGGGTGCGGCGCACGCCGTCAGCTTTGGCGAGGATGCGCACGCTCGGGTTGAACACATCGAAGACGAAACGTGCTCCAGGGGCCAGGTGGCGTCGGACCGACTGGAAGCAGCTCACCAGATCCTCAGCGTCATGCAGATGGAGTAGGGAATTGGCGGTGATGAACACGAAGTCGAATGTGCGGTCCAGATCGAAGGCCCGCATGTCGCCCCGCAGCCATTCCACCGCCACACCGCGCTCGTTCGCCTTACGGCGGGCCTCAGTCAGCATTTCTGGCGAGAGGTCCATGCCGACGCACGGGTGCCCGTCGGACGCGATGGGGATCAGTTTGTGCCCGGTGCCGCACCCGAGTTCCAGTACGCGCCCGCCTTGCCGATTGGCGTATGACCGGTAGAAGTCGACTGCGGGCCCGCCGCCCGGGAACATGAGGTCGTACAGCCTCGCGTGCGAGTAGAACGCTTCACTCATGAAGCGCCTCCTCCTTCCGGCTCATCCGCGGTCGGCCGTGGTGGCCTGCTGATTCAAGCGTGTGCGGCACGGCCGCGACAACAGCTTTACCGTCATCCGCGCCGACCTCCGCTTCGCCGCGGTGATGACCCGCGACACCAAGGTCTAATGGAGGAATAGGGCCCGCGAGAGTTACGCGACGATCGCCAGCAATGTGGTCGCCGCTGCGGTGAGTGCGTGGTCGCCCGTGGATTCGGTGCGGGCGCGGGCCTCGGCGACGGTTATGCCTCTGGTCGCGAGGCGCCAGAGGGTGTCCTGGTTCATTGAGATGTGGGCGGCGGGGGTCGCGGCGGACGGCGAGGACAGTGCCCAGTGGGTGGAGTGTCTGGTGGCGGACCAGGTGCCGCCGGCGGGGCCGGTGGCTTCCAGGGTGACCGTTGTGCCTTCTGGGGGGTGTTCGTGTCTGAGGGCGTGCGGGAGGGCGCGGGCGAAGGTGTCCAGGACGGGGGAGATGAGGGTGGGGTCGTCGGCGCCGGGGGTGGAGACGGCGTCGCGGATCTGCTGCTGGTGTACCCAGAATTCGGTGTACTCGCGGGCGATGTCGAGCCAGGTGGGGCTGGGGACGTTCGTCGCGGCCCAGGAGACGTCTAGGTGGGCGGGGGCCTCCAGATCCTGGGCCGCCCACATGGCATCCAGTTGCGGGCCGAGGTGGTCCAGCAGGTCGATCATCACCTTGGGGCCGATCTGGCGGGCCGCCTGGACGAACTGGTCGTTGACGCGGGCCAGGTAGCGGGGCAGGGTCTCGTCGTCGGCGAAGACGGCGCCGCCGTAGCCGTCGCGGGTTCCCGAGAGGCGCCGTGTGTAGTCGTTGAGCACGTGCGCGACGACGTCGTGAACGTCCCAGCCTGGGCAGACGGTCGGCTTCGACCAGTCGTCCGGGGTCAGCGTGGTGAGCAGGCCCAGCATAGCGTGCCGCTCGCGGGGGAAGAGGGGACGGACGTCGACGACGTCACCGAAGATCGTCGTCATCGTGCCGTGGTGGTGGTGGTCGTGGGGCCGCCGGTCACCATGGGCGGGGACGGCGTGGCGGCGCGACTCGTGCCGGCGCGGGGTGCCGGTGTACGGGTGCGGCTCGCTGATGCGTCCATCGGTGACTCCC
Source organism: Sphaerisporangium aureirubrum (assembly GCF_042658925.1). Taxonomy (NCBI): domain Bacteria; kingdom Bacillati; phylum Actinomycetota; class Actinomycetes; order Streptosporangiales; family Streptosporangiaceae; genus Sphaerisporangium; species Sphaerisporangium aureirubrum. The sequence continues at coordinate 11,959 of NZ_JBHSRF010000024.1, read as the reverse complement.
CACGAGTGTGCGAACTCGGCCTGACAGGTGTTGCCACGATAGTGCCCGGCGATCACGGCGCCGCCCGTGGCCTGCCGTCCTCGGCTTCAGGGAGTCCTTCCCCGCCGATCGGCGGGGCGGAGCTCACGCGTGAGCGGCTCTGTTAATTGGCCGACGTGGCACGTCACCCCGAGTCGTTCAATCCCGCCGGCACCGATCAGGCGCAGCGGACGCCGGGATGTGAGGCCAGGGTCGCAGAAATACGGCTGCGCCGAGGGCACCGTTTACGAGGCGGCTTGCATTCCTTGCTTCTTTACGCGGTTATTCGGCGATGCCGTCGAGTTCCGCCAGCGCGTCGGCGGGGAGGGTCAGGTCGGCGGCGGCGATGTTTTCGCGAAGGTGGGACAAGGTGGAGGTGCCGGGGATCAGGAGGATTGCCGGGGAATGGTGGAGGAGCCAGGCCAGGGCGGTTTGCTGGGGGGTGGCGTTCAGGCTGTGGGCCACCTTGGTGAGGGTGTCCGACTGGAGGGGGGTGAAGCCGCCCAGGGGGAAGAAGGGGGCGAAGGAGATTCCCTCATCGGCGCAGCGGGTCAGGAGGGGCTCGTCCTGGCGGTTGGCGATGTTGTAGAAGTTCTGGACGGTGACCACGGGGGCGATCTGCTGGGCTTCGGTCAGCTGGGTGCCGGTTATGTGGCTCAGGCCGAGGTGGCGGATCAGGCCCTGCCGGCGGAGTTCGGCCAGGACGGCGAAGGGCTCGGCCAGGGAGTCGTCGGTGGGGGCGAGGAGGCCGCCTACGCGGAGGTTGACGACGTCCAGGGCTTCGACGCCGAGGTGGGTGAGGTTGTCGTGGACGGCGGTGATGAGGTCCTGGCGGGAGAGGGCGGGGTTCCAGGAGGCGTCGGGGCCCCGGGTGGCGCCTACCTTGGTGATGATGCGCAGGTCGTGGGGGTAGGGGTGGAGGGCCTCTTTGATCAGCTCGTTGACCACGACGGGGCCGTAGTAGTCGCTGGTGTCGATGTGGGTGACGCCCAGGCGGACGGCCTCGCGAAGGACGGCTATGGCCTGGTCGCGGTCCTTGGGGGGGCCGAAGACGCCGGGGCCGGCGAGTTGCATGGCGCCGTAGCCCATGCGGCTCAGGGTGAGGTCGTCGGCGAGGGTCAGCGTGCCGCCGGGGTGGGTCGTGGTCATCGGTTCTCCCTGTCGGATCCGTGCCCACCGGACGCGGGTCCGGCGGGCTCACCGTCCGAGTCTCGTCGATGGCCGGGTGAGCCGGGGACGCCCTCCTTGTCCTGGGACCGGCGGTCCCAGCCTGGGCGACCCGGCGCACTCGCACCGTGAGCAGGAAGAACAGGCTACGCGTGCGGTAGGAGACGGCCGGCCGCCGGGGCGTGGCCGGCCGGCCTGGAGGTGCTCACGCGGAGGCCGGGACGGCGGCCCAGCGGCTATGGAGGGCCGTCGAAGCGGTTCGACACCGCCCATGTCTGGACGGGCCGGAGCGGAGGGGGACGGGGACGCATAAGCGGATACCCCTTTACGACGGAAAAGTTCGGATGGTGTGTGAGCGCTAACACAGACTCGACCCCATGTCGCGCATCGGTCATACCGTTGAGGCATCTTCGTAACCTGGCCGCGAGTGGAGTGTCAATAGCGGCGTCCGGGCTGGCCGACACGTGGAGGAACGATTTTATGGACGGCGTGTCGCTGACCATTGGGCGCTGTTCACAACTATGAATGTTGGCGCTCACAGCCACGCCGGAAGTTGAAAGTTTCAGCTCTCTTCGGCAAAGCGGCGGCCCGGGAAAGGGCGGCGAACGGGCCGGTCATCGGGCCATCGTCAGGCGGAGAAACGAGGGCGGAGGGCCGCTCCCGGATGGAGGCGGGCGTTGCGTGGGTCCGGGGGGCGACGTACTCTCGCCACCACCTCGACCCTAGTCATGAAGATCGGCCGAAGGCCCAGGGGCATCGTGAGCACCCTGCGGCGGGCCGATGACGTCACCCCCCGGCGTGTGCCAGGACGGTGATCGTCGAGGCGCGGCGGCCCGGGGCCGGCCCGCCGAGAGCGCGCATCCGGCTCATCCGTGCCCGTACGCGCAACCTTCCACCAGGGAGCCACGACATGCCGTCCCCAAGCCTTGAGCGGTGCCGCACGGCCGCCGCCGCGTTCGCCATGACCCTCCTGGCCGCCGTACCGGCGGCCCTCCCGGCCGACGCCGCCGCTCCCCCGCCGAAAGCGATGACCGCGCTCGCCTACCCGAACCCGGGGCGGGTCACCGGAGACGTCAACGTGCACGACCCCGCCGTGGTGAAGACCCCCGCGGGGACCTACCTGCTGGTGCACACGGGCGACAACATCTCCATCAAGACGTCGGCCGATCGGATCGCCTTCCGGAACGCGGGCACGGTGTTCCCGAACGGCGCGTCGTGGACCACCGCCTACACCGGCGGGAGCCGCAACCTCTGGGCTCCCGACATCTCCTACCGCAACGGCCGCTACTACCTGTACTACTCGGCGTCCACCTTCGGCTCCAACCGCTCGGCGATCTTCCTGGCGACCAGCACCACGGGCGCGTCGGGGAGCTGGACCAACCAGGGGCTGGTCATCGAGACCAGGACGTCGGACAACTACAACGCCATCGACCCCAACCTGATCGTGGACGCCCAGGGCCGGTGGTGGCTGAGCTTCGGGTCGTTCTGGTCGGGCATCAAGATGATCCCGCTGGACGCGTCCACCGGTAAGCGGTCGGGAACCACGCTGTACTCCATCTCCGGACGCAACGGCGGCGCGATCGAGGCGCCGTACATCGTGCGGCACGGCTCGTACTACTACCAGTACGTCTCGTTCGACCTGTGCTGCCGGGGCGCGTCCAGCACCTACCGCGTGATGGTCGGCCGGTCGTCGAACATCACGGGACCGTACGCCGACCGCAACGGCGTCGCGATGACCTCGGGCGGCGGCACGGAGATCCTGGCCGGGCACGGGAGCATCCACGGACCGGGGCACCAGGCGGTGTTCACCGACACGGACGCGGACGTGCTGGTCTACCACTACTACGCCGACAACGGCTCGGCGCGGCTCGGCATCAACCTCATCGCCTACGACTCCGCGGGCTGGCCCTACGTCTACTGACAGGCTCCCGAAGGTATGAGCTCCGTACGGCCGTCGTTCCGGGGCGGCGGCCGTACGGTCACTTTGATTCAGCCGCGGGGCGGTCCCACGCTCTTGCGCTCGATCAGGGTGGGCGCGATGGTGTGGCGCTCGGTGCTGGGGCGGCCGGACTCGATCTCGTCGAGCAGGACGTCGAGGCTGCGGCGGGCCACCGCGGCGAAGTCGGGGCGCACCGTGGTCAGCGGCGGGATGAGGAACGCGGCCTCGGGCACGTCGTCGAAGCCGACCACGCTCACGTCCTGGGGCACGCGGCGGCCCCGCTGGTGCATGGCGTGCAGGATGCCGAGCGCCAGGTGGTCGTTGGCGGCGAAGATGGCGGTCACCTCGGGCATACGGGCGAGCATCTGGCCGGTGCGGCAGCCCGCGGCGGCGGTCCAGTCGCCGGGGACCAGCGGCGGGATCTCGGCGCCCGCCTCGCGCAGGGCGCGCTGCCAGCCCTCGATGCGGCCCGCGCTGTCGACCCACTCGGCGGGCCCGGAGACGTGCCAGACGGTGGCGTGGCCGGCGTCCAGCAGGTGGCGGGTGGCGATGGCCGCGCCCTCCTGCTGGTCGACGGTGACCAGGGCGCCGCGGCGGGCGGGGTCGCCGTCGATGGTGACCAGGGGGACGTCGGTGCGCAGGTGTTCCAGGGCCTCGCCGGCGGACACCACGGGGGCGATGACGACGATGCCGGCGACCCGCTGGTCCAGGTGACGTTCCACGGCCTCGGCGATGGAGCGGCGGTCCAGGGTGCGGACGCTGCCGACGCTCACCGCGAAGCCGGCGTCGGTCGCGGCCTGGCCGAACGCGGTGAGCAGGGACGCGGGGCCGTACAGCGTGGAGTTCTGCGTCACCACGCCGAGCAACCGCGAACGGCCGGTGGCGAGGGCCCTGGCCGCCTGGTTGGGGCGGTAGCCGAGCTCGGTGATCGCGGCCCGCACCCGGAGCCGGGTCTGTTCGCGGACGTTCGGATGGTCGTTGAGCACCCGTGACACCGTCTGGTGGGAGACCCCCGCCAGTCGGGCGACATCGGTCATCGCCGGGCCGCGTACGACCTTCTTCTCCACGTGTCTACCTCATTCGCAAAACGTGCGTCGAACCCACCGGCTCTATTTTGACCTGGGGTACGACCTCGTGCGCAGCCAGACCGCCGATTGCGTTTCAACGGGGAGAAGAAACGTTTCGGCCCTCCCCCGCAAAGGATACGGAAGAGGGCCGCGACGGATCAGAATCCCTGCGCGAGACGGTAGTACGCCTGGTTGAGCCGAAGCTCCTTGACGAACGCCCGCGAGGTGGTGCCGGCGTCGATGAACAGCAGCTCCACGCCGAGCATGTCGGCGAAGTCGGTCAGTTCCTCGGCGCCGACCGCCTTGGACAGCACGGTGTGGTGCGGCGCCCCGGCGGTGAGCCACGACTCGGCGGAGGTGCGCAGGTCGGGCTTGGGCCGCCACACGGCGCGGGCCACGGGCAGGCGGGGCAGCGGCTCGGGCGGCGCGACCACGTCGATCTCGTTGGCGACCAGGCGGAACCGCTCCCCCATGTCGGACAGGCCCACCACGACGGCGGGGCCGGGGTCGGCGTCGAACACCAGCCGCACCGGGTCCTCGCGCCCGCCGATGCTCAGCGGGTGGATCTCGCACGACGGGGTGCCCGACGCGATGGAGGGGCAGACCTCCAGCATGTGCGCGCCGAGGATGAGCTCCTGGCCGGGGGTGAAGTCGTAGGTGTAGTCCTCCATGAACGAGGTGCCGCCGGGCTGCCCGGAGGCCATCACCTTGAGCGTGCGCAGCAGCACCGAGGTCTTCCAGTCGCCCTCGCCGCCGAAGCCGTACCCGTCGGCCATGAGGCGCTGCACGGCGAGGCCGGGCAGCTGACGCAGCCCGCCGAGGTCCTCGAAGTTGGTGGTGAACGCGCCGAAGCCGCCCTCGCGCAGGAAGGTGCGCAGCCCGAGCTCGATCCGGGCGGCGTACCGCAGCGAGTCGTGCCGGTCGCCGCCGATGCGCAGCTCGGGTGCCACGCGGTAGGAGTCCTCGTACTCCTTCACCAGCGTGGTGACGTCCGCGTCGGCGGCGGCGTCGACCACCTCGACCAGGTCGTTGACGCCGTAGGTGTTCACCGAGACGCCGAAGCGCAGCTGCGCCTCGACCTTGTCGCCCTCGGTCACCGCGACGTCGCGCATGTTGTCGCCGAACCTGGCGAGGCGCAGCGAGCGCACCTCGGCGCGGCCGGCGGCGGCGCGGGCCCAGGCGCCGATCCTCTCGGCGACCGCCGGGTCGCTGACGTGCCCGGCCACCGTCTTGCGCGGCACGCCAAGCCGGGACTGGACGTACCCGAACTCGCGGTCGCCGTGCGCGGCCTGGTTGAGGTTCATGAAGTCCATGTCGATGGTGCTCCACGGCAGCTCCAGGTTGGCCTGGGTGTGCAGGTGGAGCAGCGGCTTGCCGAGCGCGTCCAGCCCGGCGATCCACATCTTCGCGGGCGAGAACGTGTGCATCCACGCGATCACGCCGCCGCAGTCGTCGTCCGCGGTGGCCTCCAGGCACACGCGGCGGATCGCCGCGGCGTCGGTGAGCACGGGGAGCCACTCCACGGTGAACGGCAGCGCCTCGTCGAGCTTGGCGGCGATGCGCTGGGACTGCTCGGCCACCTGCCGCAGCGTGTCCTCCCCGTACAGTCCTTGGCTGCCGGTCAGAAACCAGAGCTTCACAGGTGACTCCTCTGTCCGTAGACGTTCTGGTAGCGGTCGTACAAGTGGTCGATGTGGTGCTGCTCGATGGGCAGCGGGGTGCCGAGCTGCCGGGCGACGTGGACGGTGCGGGCGACGTCCTCGCACATCACGGCGGCCTTGACGGCGGCCTTGGCCGAGTCGCCGATGGTGAACACCCCGTGGTTCTGCATGAGCACGGCCGGCGAGCGGTGCCCGGCCAGGGTCTCCACGATGCCCTTGCCGATGTCGTCCCCGCCGATCAGCGCGAACGGGCCGACGGGGATGTCTCCGCCGAACTCGTCGGCCATGGCGGTGAGCACGCACGGGATGGACTCGCCGCGTGCGGCCCAGGCCGAGGCGTAGGTGGAGTGGGTGTGCACCACGCCGTGCACGTCGGGCATGTGCCGGTACACGTAGGCGTGCGCCGCGGTGTCGCTGGAGGGGGCGTGGGAGCCCTCCACCAGGTCGCCGGACAGGTCGCACACCACCATGGAGGCCGGGGTCAGCTCGTCGTAGGAGACGCCGCTGGGCTTGATGACGAACAGGTCGGCGCCGGGGACGCGGGCGGACACGTTCCCGGCCGTCCAGGCGACCAGGTTGTAGCGCACCAGCTCGGCGTGCAGGCGGCAGACCGTCTCCCGGGTCTCCTCGATCATTTGGTGGCCTCGTTTCTGATGGCGCGGAGGCGGTGGAGCATGCCGCCGTCCGCGAAGTGGTCGTGCAGCCGGCGGTACTCGGCGTACAGCCGGTCGTAGGCGTCCGCCCGGCCCGGGTCGGGCTGGTAGACGGCGGGGGTGCGCTTGCCCATCGCGGCGGCGGCCGCGGTGATGTCGGGGTAGGCGCCGGCGGCGACCGCGGCGTGGATGGCGGAGCCGAGGGCGGGGCCCTGCTCGGAGCCGATCGCGGACAGCGGGCGGCGCAGCACGTCGGCGTACACCTGCATGAGGAAGCGGTTCTTCAGCAGGCCGCCCGCGACGACGAACTCCTCGACCGGCACGCCGGAGCCCTCGAACGCCTCGACGATGACGCGGGCGCCGAACGCGGTGGCCTCGATGAGGGCGCGGTAGACGTCCTCGGGCTTGGTGGCGAGGGTCTGGCCGACGATCACGCCGGACAGGTTGTGGTCGACGAGCACCGAGCGGTTGCCGTTGTGCCAGTCCAGGGCGACCAGGCCGTGCGCGCCGACCGGCTGCCGCTCGGCGAGGGAGGTGAGGTACTCGTGCACGCCCAGGCCGAGCTCGGCGGCGCGTTCGGTGTAGGCCGGCGGGACGGAGGTGTCGACGAACCAGCCGAAGATGTCGCCGACGCCGGACTGCCCGGCCTCGTAGCCCCAAAGGCCCGGCACGATGCCGTCGCGGACCACGCCGCACATGCCGGGGACCTCGGCGAGCTCGCCGGACGGCATGATGTGGCAGGTGGACGTGCCCATGATGGCGACCATCTGGCCGGGGCGGACGGCGTCGGCCGCGGCGGCGGTGACGTGGGCGTCGACGTTGCCGACGGCGACCGGCGTGCCCTCGGGCAGGCGGGTCCACTCGGCGGCCTGTGCGGTGAGCCGCCCGGCGAGGCCGCCGAGGGGGGCGAGCTCGTGGCCGAGCTTGCCGGTGAAGTCCGCGAAGCCGGGGTTGAGCGCGGCGAGGAACTCCGCCGTCGGGTAGTGGCCGTCCTGGTGGATGCCCTTGTACCCGGCGGTGCAGACGTTGCGGGTCTCGACGCCGGTGAGCTGCCAGATGATCCAGTCGGCGGCCTCGATCCAGCGGTCCGCGAGGTGGTAGATCTCGGGGTCCTCCTCCAGGACCTGCAGGCCCTTGGCGAACTCCCACTCGGAGGAGATCTTGCCGCCGTAGCGGGGCAGCCACGGCTCGCCGCGCTCGGCGGCCAGGGCGTTGATGCGGTCGGCGTGCGGCTGGGCGGCGTGGTGCTTCCACAGCTTGGGCCAGGCGTGCGGCCGGTCGGGGTGGATCTCAGCCAGGGGGGTGCCGTCCGCGGTGGTGGGCAGCACGGTGCACGCGGTGAAGTCGGTGCCGACCCCGATCACCTGGGACGCCTGCACGCCTGCCACGGCCAGGGCCTTCGGCACGGCGTTGCGCAGCACGTCGCGCCAGTCCTCGGCGGACTGCAACGCCCAGTCGGGCCCGAGGCGCACGCCGGTGCCCGGCAGCGTGTCCTCGATCACCCGATGGGCGTACTCGTGCACGGCGCTCCCCAGCTCGGCACCGTCACTGACCCGCACCACGACGGCACGGCCCGACAGTGTGCCGAAATCGACGCCCACGACGTACGCATCGGTGTTAACGCTCACAGCAGACTCCAGATGACAACTGAAATACGGGACATATGACTATCGCCTCTACCTCTTGCGCCCCGCGAGCAGGCGTTGCAGGAGGATGAAGACGAAGAGAAGCAAGCCGATGAACATCCGGGTCCACCACGAGCTGAGGGTGCCCTCGAAGCTGATGATGGTCTGGATGAGGCCGAGCATGAGCACGCCGAGCACGGTGCCGAGCAGATATCCGGAGCCGCCGGTGAGCAGCGTGCCGCCGATCACCACCGCGGCGATGGCGTCCAGCTCCCAGCCGACGGCGTGCAGGCCGTAGCCGGAGAGGGTGTAGAGCGAGAACAGCAGGCCGCCGAGAGCGGAGCAGAATCCACTGATGGTGTAGACCGCGATCTTGGTGCGGGCCACCGGGAGACCCATCAGCAGTGCCGACTGCTCGCTGCCGCCCACCGCGTAGACGTTGCGGCCGAGCCGGGTGTAGTGCAGGACGTACGCCGCGATCAGCACCACGACCAGCCCGATCAGCACGCTGGGCGTGATCCACAGCTCGGACGTGAGGTAGATCTGCGGCTCCGCGATCGACTTGAACAGCGGGTCGGTGATCGGGATGGAGTCGGTGCTGATCGTGTAGCACAGGCCGCGCGCGAGGAACATGCCGGCGAGGGTCACGATGAACGGCTGGATCTCGAAGTAGTGGATGATCGCGCCCATGCCGAGCCCCAGCACGGTGCCGATGGCCAGCACCAGCACGATCACCAGCGGCGCGGGCCAGCCGGGGCCGGACAGCAGGCTCGCGGCGATCATGGTGGACAGCGCCGCCACCGAGCCGACCGACAGGTCGATCCCGCCGGCGAGGATCACGAACGTCATGCCGACCGCGATCACCAGCAGGAACGGGTTGTCCACCAGGACGTTCAAGATGACCTGGCCGGTGCCGAAGCCCTCGTACCGGATGCCGCCCACGACGAACATCGCCGCGAACAGGACCGCGGTGACCAGCACCGGGACGTACTTGCGCGGCACCTGGGGGCGCCGGAACGGAAGGGTCGTGGTGGTCACGCGCCCACCCCGTCCCTGGTCACCAGGCCGGTCTCGGCGCGCACGTCCTGTGGCGGCCCGGGTGGCGCCGCGCGATGGGGCATGCGGCGGCGGCCGAACACCTTGGCGCGGAAGGCCGGGGACTGCACCAGGCACACGATGGTGACCACCAGGGCCTTGACCAGCAGCGTCGTCTCAGGCGGCACGCCGACCGAGTAGATGGTGGTGGTCAGCGTCTGGATGATGAGGGCGCCGAGCACGGTGCCGCTGAGGGAGAACCGGCCGCCGGTGAGCGGGGTGCCGCCGATGACGACGGCGAGGATGGCGTCCAGCTCGATCCACAGGCCCGCGTTGTTGCCGTCGGCGCTGGACACGTTGGAGCTGACCATCAGCCCGGCGATGCCCGCGCACAACCCGCAGAACGCGTACACCGTGATCATGAGGCCGCGTGACCGGATGCCCGACAGGCGGCCCGCCTCGGCGTTGCCGCCGACCGACTCGATGAGCAGGCCGAGGGCGAGGCGCCGGGTGAGGAACGCGGTGAGCCCCAGCAGCGCCGCCACCACGATGATGCCGAACGGCAGGGTGAGCCAGTAGCCACCGCCGATCAGCTTGTAGGGCGAACTGTTGATCGTGGTGATCTGGCCGTCGGTGATGAGCTGCGCCAGCCCGCGCCCGGCGACCATGAGGATCAGGGTGGCCACGATCGGCTGGATGCCGAAGCCCGCGACCAGCAGGCCGTTCCACGCGCCGAGCACCAGGCAGAGGACGAGCGCGACCGCCACCGCGGTGAGCACCCCGCCGGTGTCGTTCTGGTTCCCGAGGTCGCTGATCATCAGGCAGGCGAGCGCGCCGCTGATGGCGACCACCGAGCCGACCGACAGGTCGATGCCGCCCGTGGCGATGACGAGCGTCATGCCGAGCGACACCATGATCAGCGGGGCACCGAACCTGAGGATGTCGATGAGGCTGCCGTAGAGGTGGCCGTCCTTGATCTCGATGTTGTAGAAGCCGCGGGTCAGCAGCAGGTTGACCAGTAACAGGGCGGCCAGCACGGCCACCGGCCAGAACAGCCGGTGGCGCAGGAGCGCGTTCATGCTCATGCCCCGGCTCCGCTCGCGATCGTCTCCATCAGTGCTCCGGTGGTGAGGGCCTCGTCGTTGTCGAGCTGGGCGACGAGCCTGCGGTCGCGCAGCACACCGACCCTGTGGCTGAGGCGCAGCACCTCCTCCAGCTCGGCGGAGATGAACAGCACCGCCATGCCGCCGTCGGACAGCTCGGCGACCAGGCGCTGGATCTCGGCCTTGGCCCCCACGTCGATGCCGCGGGTGGGCTCGTCCAGGATGAGCAGGCGCGGTTCTAGTATCAGCCAGCGGGCCAGCATGACCTTCTGCTGGTTGCCGCCGCTCAGGTACTTGATCTGCTGGTCGGGGTCGGCCGGGCGGATGTTCAGCGCGGCGATGTACCTGCCGGCCAGCTCCTCCTGCCTGCGCCGGGACAGGGGGCGGGTCCAGCCGCGGGCCGCCTGGAGCGCCAGCACGAGGTTCTCCCGGACGGTGAGGTCGGGGATGAGCCCCTGGCCGCGGCGGTCCTCGGGGCAGAACGCGATGCCGCGGCGCACGGCGGCCCGGGGGGTGCGCAGGGCGGCGGGGGCGCCGCCGACGCGCACCGAGCCGCTGGTGGCGTGGTCGGCGCCGGCGAGCAGCCGGGCGACCTCGGTGCGGCCCGAGCCGAGCAGCCCGGCCAGGCCCACCACCTCGCCCTCGCGGATGGTCAGCGTGAACGGCTCGACGCTGCCCGTGCGGCCGAGGTCGGTGGCCTCCACCAGCGGGGCGGAGGTGCGGGCCAGCGGCCTGCCCTCCAGCCGTTCCAGCTCGGCCAGCTCATGGCCGATCATCTTGGCGACCAGGTCCACCCGGGGCAGCTCGGCGGTGCGGTACTCCCCCACCAGCCGCCCGTTGCGCAGCACCGTCACCCGGTCGGAGGCCTCGTAGACCTGCTCCAGGAAGTGGGTGACGAACAGGATGGCGATGCCCTGTTCCTTGAGGCGGCGCATCACCCGGAACAGCTGGGCGACCTCGCCGGCGTCGAGGCTGGAGGTGGGCTCGTCGAGCACCAGCACCCGGGCCTCGATGTCCACCGCGCGGGCGATGGCGACCATCTGGCGGATCGCCGGGGAGTACGACGACAGCGGCTCGGCGACGTCGACGTCGATCTCCAGGCGGGCCAGCAGCGCGGCGGCGTCGCGGCGCACGCGGCCCCACTGGATGCGGCCGAGGCGGCGCGGCTCGCGGCCGATGAAGATGTTCTCGGCCACCGACAGGTTGGCGCAGAGGTTGAGCTCCTGGTAGACGGTGCTGATCCCGGCCTGCTGGGCGGCGAGCGGGCCGGAGAAGGCGACCGGGCGGCCCGCCAGCTCGATCTCCCCGGCGTCGATGCCGTACACACCGGTCAGCACCTTGATGAGCGTCGACTTGCCGGCGCCGTTCTCTCCCATCAGTGCGTGGATCTCGCCCGGCAGCAACCGGAAGTCGACCCCGTCCAGGGCCGTGACGCCGGGGAAGTACTTGCCGATGCCCCGCATGCGCAGGATCGGCGCTGGTTCGGCCATGTGGCGTCCTATCCTCCTCGTCGGCCGGCGACGGTGTCCGGCGGGCGCGGGCCGCCCCGGGGGGCGGCCCGCGGTGGCGCGGTCTCCGTCAGGTCGGTCTCTGGTCAGTACTGGCGGTTGGGGAGTGCTTCCTTGGCCTGGTCCTGGGTGAAGGTGGTCTCCTCGGTGACCACGCGCGCCGGGACCTCCTGGCCACCGACG